>CAYRZK010000028.1:0-8429 GCA_964428785.1 uncultured Oscillospiraceae bacterium
CGATACAGGCTTCGCCGCTCATACTCATACAGCGGTAACGATACCGAAATCGCCAAAGCTTCGTATTTGAAACTATGAACATATTAAAAAAACTTTTTAAAAAAAATACCAAGGAAAAACTAATGGCTATAGTATTCCTGATAATCATCTTTGGGATGCTTTTCGGGATGCTTGCAACATGCGGCGTCGAAGTCGGCTCTAACTTTATCATAACATATCGTACAGAAGTCCCGACAGGCGCACCTTATCTTGATCGAATTACCGGTGCTATCAGCGCCATGGAGACTGCCGTCAACGAAGGCGCTTACCACAGGCAGGATTTTGTCGAAATGTATGGTCTCGCACAGCTTGCCATGAACAAGCATGTCATTACCGACTACAATTACGGCTCGCTTTACAAGACCTCTTACGGGCAAACAACATTTTCTGTCATAGACAGATATGTAATGGACTCGTGTATGCCTACATACGACCTTGTAAATGCACTTAAACAGGACGGCATTGATTTCCTGTACATACAGCTGCCTTTCAAAATCCCCGATAAAGCACACGGAGGAGATACGCAGCTTCCGGAGAATATCAAGGATAATTCAAATATCAACGCAGATAATTTTGTTGAGGGGCTGGATGTTGCGGGCGTGCAAACATACGACCTTCGCAATGAATTTTGGGATTCGGGCATGACGCAAAACGAGCTTTTCTTTAATACCGACCATCACTGGACTATCGAGGGAGCTTTTTTGGCAACGGGACTCATCGCCGATTATCTGAATGACAACTATGATATCGAAATTCCCGAAAATCTCTATACCGAAGAGAATTTCGACTTTACAACATATGCAGATTATTTTCTCGGCTCTATGGGACGCCGTGTCGGAAAAATATACGGCGGTGTGGACGATTTCACATTGATAACACCTAAGTTTGAAACTGATATCCTTCTCGAACAAATCGAGGGCGAAAGTCATGTCAAATTTTCCGGCACATTTGAAGAAGCTGTGCTTGAATGGGATTATATTACAAATCCCGATATAACGACCAACCGCTATGCGGTATACCACGGCGATTATCAGGAACTCCGCTTTACAAACAACATGGTTGACAACGACAGCAAAATCCTTATCATAAAGGATTCGTTCGGTATACCTGTTTACAGCTTCCTGTCGCTCGGAATTCATGAAGTGCGTGCCATCGACCTGCGTCTTTTTGAGCAAAATGTTGCCGAATATGCTAAGGCATACGATCCCGACCTCGTAATCGTTATGTACAATGCCGACAGCTTTGTTTATCCTATGTTCGACTTCAATATGAACGATAACGCTTCATAAGATTAGCATTCCATTTTTAGGCTATTGAAGATTATGCATGAACAGAAAATTAAAGAACTATATGTACAAAAGAGAAATCTTGCGATTTCTCTTTTGCTATAGTAATTATTCAATCATAATAGCGCATAAGCATTGCTGCTGTCTGCTCTCTTGTCGCTGTTCCCTTAGGCGCAAGCATCTGTCCTTCGTTACTGCCCACTCCCTCAATAATGTCTTTATCGCAAGCCCACTGCATTGCCGAAATCGCATATTTGCTGATTTTTACCGCATCAGTGTAGCTCTTGAGAGCTGCATCTTCACTTATTGAAATATCTACTCCCTTATACTGTGCATAACGATAAAGGATAGCTGCCAGCTGTTCACGGGTAATTGCTGCATTCGGCTTAAATGTGCCGTCTGAATTGCCGATTACGATTTCATTTTCTGACGCCCATGCGACTGCATCGCAGTAATATGCATTTAACTTTACATCAGTAAATGCCTTCTCAGATTTTGTTTTAGGTGAACCTTCGATTCTGTGGAGAACAGTTACAAGCTGACCACGAGTCATATTATCACCAATGCCGAATTCATCGTAGCAATATCCGTTCATGATGTCGTTTGCAATTGCAAAGTCTACCGCTTCATGATACCACTGTGAAGAATTTACATCTTCATATGCACCTGCAAGGCAGTCGTCTTTGCCATCACATGCAGTAACTGTTACTGATGCCGGTATATACGACTTTCCGAGCATATTTGAAAAGATGAAGTTGCTGATATATGTATATTCATCAGTCTGATGTCCCTTGTGAGTAAGACTGTTTGCAAAGAATGCAACATCAATGTCGTTTCCGTCAACATCTTTACCTTCGTACGAGAATCCCTGCACCGATCCATCAAGGTAAGCGTCTGCCGCCGCCTTATCCTCGTCAGATATTGCAACGATGAAACATTCTGTAGGCGCCTTGTCACCATCCATCTTAACAAGCACTGTTGCACCCTCAGGCACTTCTGTAAAGCATCCTGCTCCATATCCATACATTACATCATCGTTATCAAGCACATAGCTTGCATTGATAAGATTTGTATTTGGATACTCTACATATCCGAGACAGTCCATACCGTTTACAGTTGCATAGCCAACATTTTCACCGAAAAACGATGCTGCAATACCCGGCTGCATTGTATCTGAATACCAATCGTACCAATCGCCTATATTTGAACCGTATGCAATGTACGGCGTACCTGCCTTAACTGCTGCGAGTGCTGCTTCATCAAGTGATGATGCACCGAGAATAATATCAGCATCCGAAGGATCGTCCACTACAGCAAAGCCCATAGCATCCATAGCAACACGGTCATAGTTCCACGAATAGCTGCTACCTACCTGTGATGAGTATACAAATCCGAATTCATCAGGCTTCGCAAGCCCCGGAATATATACACTCGGAGCGCCTGTAATTACCTGCGCTTCAGGATAATTAAGATTACCGTTTGCGACTCCCTTTCCTGTAAGCATATATTCATCGGCTACAGTAAGCCAGTCTGTATATGAGCAAATAAAGTCTCCGTAGTATGCGCTGTTTTCATCAGTAACCATTCCTACTGTCTTACCTGCACCAAGTAGAGCATTAACTGCTGCTACTGCATCATTTGACGAATTTGCAATGATGACATCTGCACCCTTTATTCCGCTAAATCCCGATGTTCTGCTATTTAAGTATTCGAGGCAATCTTCATAGTCCATGAAGTCTCCTACAGTCTTCATTACGCTTGCATATGCCGCAGGCTTTGCAACTGTCACCATGTCAAATCCACGAGTTTCTGCAAATGATGTGATACCTTCTGAATAAAGCACTGTCCATGACATGATTGGAGTACCGTCATAGAGAGCTCCGTTTGCAACAGAACGCTTTGCCTGATGCATTGAAACGATCATTGTACCTGCCGGATACTTTATGCCATTATAAGTGTACGGCTCTTCTGTAAGAAGTATCTTAACATCATTTCTTGAAAGCCACTGCATCATATCGTAAGCAGCCTGAAGATTGGACTGATTATTAACATCAAGTGGGATAATGTAGAATTCGGGATAGAAGTTTCCATTCTCTCCTGCTCCTGTATATTCAGGTCTGAAGAGTTCTGCTTCTGCACCTTCTATATCATACTGGTCGCAGAACCACTGTCCTACAAGATCGAATTCATCAGAATTAAAATTAGTTACACCACGTTCGTAAATTTTGGTCTGATTTGTAATATAACTGATTTTTTCGTCTGCTATATAGTCTGACTGACCGAGACATCCATACTTAGCTGATTCTGCCGCTGCGTCATTGTAACCCGGCAGCTCAACAGTATATGCTACTGTACCATGAAGCATTGCAAACTGTGGAGTGTATGAGGTTGACATATCATCCCATGGGTCTGCCCAGTATGTTTCATATTCGCCGTCTGCTGTCTTGTTGCCGGTGTAAACAAGATAGTCACGCTGAGGTGTTACATAGCTGTTATAGCTGTCATTATTTGCAACTGCTGCGATACCGTATGCTTCGCCTCCCGGCAAAAGATGTTCTGCGAGAAGGTCATACTCAAAGTTTGGTTCATGAGGTGGATCGCAAGGCTCTACCTGATAGCCTTCCACGAGTCCATGAAGCTCTGTAAGCGATACAGGATTGAATGTCCCGATAAGCTTCTGCATATTCTGAGTTTCAGGTGTTGTTTGGAATGAATTATCTCTGTTGAGGTCGTAACCATTTGATGCTTCACGAGTCATAAATACACGCCCTTCAACATTTTCTTCCGGTACAAGGATGAAAAATACATCTCCGAGGAGTTCATCGATATTTACAATATCTTCTTCAATTGTATAGTACTTTTCGAGGTCAATCGGCGCTGAATTTATTACTTCATAGCCATACCATTCATCCATTGCCATATTACCCTCGTTGATATATCCGAGATATGTTGCGGTGTCCTTCACGAGATCCGGCGTTGCTACGCTTCCTGCTACACCCGGTTTACCAAGTTCCTCAGCAAGCTGTACTTTACCTGCTGCTGTAAATCCGGTAAGCTTGTCATATGAAAGCTCGCCATCTCCTGCTGCACCTTCAATGAGTATCCATGCGAATTCCATAATACCATCAACTGCCGCAGTTTCGTTTGAATGAATGTTTGAGAACATTACCGGAACTGCGATATCGTTATACTTTCCTGCCGCAATATCCTTAAGTGTTTTACTTGGATTTGTTTCTGCCGCTTCTGTAAATGTGAGCCAGTCAGTTACCGTCTTACTGTCCTTTGCAATAATGATATATGGCATTTCAATTGGGTCGTAGATAACTCCCGATGACTGTCCCATTGAAAATTCCTGAACATAGATATCAGTATTCTCTGCCGCATATTTTACCATTTCATCGAGTTCTGCATAAACTTCATCCATAGTTCTGAATGTGTCGTATGGAACGATTTTAATTGCGACCGAACCGATTTCCGTCCCTGTGCTTGTTGATGCTGTGAGGTCAAAATATCCGCACGCATCAAGATATGCTACAGGACCGCCGTACGGAACTCCGTCAGGCTTACCAAAGAAATTGATGCTTTCAAAAGTAAGTGTAAGATAAGTTGTACCGGCTACAGTTTCTGTGCCTGAAACAAAGTTCTTAAAGAATGGTTCACCACATTCTGCTACCCATGAGCTAATCTCGCCACCCTGATTTTGATTAGGATACTGCTCTTTATCAAGATAATGCTTTGTATTATCTCTATCGATCGACCATACTACAGTCGATGCATCCGGCACACTTCCTGCCGATACGGGAATCATTGCTTTAAAAGATCTTGGCTCACAAAGATTGATAACATCTTCGCCGTCGTCACCACTGGTGTTCACAAAGCTCGCTTTTACCTCCGCTGCATTTACTACGCTAACGGGTGTAAAAATAAAGAATGTGAAAAGCATGGTGATAATTAAAATTGCAGATATAAATTTATCGCTTTTCATTGTTTTCGCCATCTTGCGAATCTCCTTTCTGTATATTTATACGCATTTATGCATAATTATTGTATGTTATTATACACCCCTGTTAGCAAAAAGCAAGTACTTTTTTTAATATATGAAAGGCATCTATACAGATTAAATTTTCAGTTGTAGGTTTTCTTGATAATTAGTTAAGCCTTTGCCTATATCCAATATAGGCAAAGGCATCAAACCATCTTGATATTCCGCAAGCATCTCGAATAATATTACTGCACAATCAAAAAAGGCACCGTAAAAGGTCACATCCTGTGCCTCTTATGATACCTTTTTATATTTTCATTTTATCAAATTGCTCTCTTGACGAGCTGAAAATGGCTGCCGTATTGGATTTCCTCCGTCACAAGCAAAGTCATCACCATTCTTGACGACGCTTGTAGAAAAAAGGGCACTTAAAGAGCCGCATGAATAATCCGCAGTAGATGTATAGCTTGCTGAATGTCGTTTAACATGAAGTAGACTTAAGCAGCTCTGCCATGTTCTTTCCAAGCTGTTTCATGATTTCCTTGCCATATTCGTCTCCAAGCGTATCTGTACTGCCGTGAACAATATTATTCCAGTACATGCTGCTGACGATAGGCATCTGTGCATATGTAAAATACTTATTGAGCCTGTCTATTGCCGCAGTTGTTCCCGCACGCCATGCAACAGCAACAGCCGCTGCCGGCTTGCCCTTAAAAAGATATGCGGATTCCGATGCCGCATAGAATACTCTGTCGAGTACCGCCAGAAGTGCCCCGTTCGGTCCTGCAAAATATGTAGGTGTACCGATAACCACTCCGTCACATTCTAACATAGCCTCTATGAGCTCATTACACACATCATCATTAAAAGCACAGCGATAAGTCTTATTACATACTTGACAGTCGATGCAGCCTCTTACCGGCTTGTTTCCGATATTTATCCACTGCACATCTATGCCGCTCGCAATAAGCTCCTGCCCCACTTCGTTGAGCGCCTTATATGTATTGCCGTCCTTATGCGGGCTTCCGTTTACAAGTAATACCTTCATCTCCATCTTCTCCTTTACATTTAGCTTTATCAATCTCACTACATTTAATTTATCAACTCATACCACATTTGTCTATTTATTTTTCTCTGCATTTTCGGCTTTCTCTCCTTCGTCTCTTTCGCCATGGTAAGGAAAAAGCTTGACATTGATGAGCCATGCTACAAAAACACCGGCTATAGTCTGGAATGCTCGCAATACCGCATACACATACGGATCGCTGCTGCTGCTCGAAACCATAAGCACAACAAATATCGTCGCTGCAAGCCCCGTAAATGTCTTGCATCCAACTTTTTCCGCAGTAATCAGCGTCAATAGTACTCCAGTGAGCAGCATGACAAGCTCTATTGCAATTTTTACATTCTCATGTGCGACCTGCGCCTCCATATAGCTGCACGCTGCAAGAAAAGGCATCCCAAGTCCCAAGCCGACAAGCGTGGATTTAATTCTCTTTTTTCCGAAATCCACTGTTTTTTCGGAAGTATCCCTGATCTCTATTATACTGTAAATGTATATAAATATAGGATGAACCTCCAGCCCCGGAAAAGGTATTCTCACAAGCTGCCATAGCCAAAATGCCGCAAACACAGCCAGCACACTTTTAATCTTTCTCTTTCCAATATGCATATTTATCCCCCTATTATTATATTATACTAGTCCTCTTTACCATTAGAGTAAATTAGACTATGCTATTTTAAGATACTGTGGATTGGTTCCTATCCCCTACCACTAGATGGTTTAAACGAGGCTCCAACCACAGTCTCTTTGTATATTTGTTAATTAGTTAGTTAATTAATCCTCCATTATCACATAATATCAGATAGCAAAACCCAACTGTCACTCTTTATATCGTTATTATACGGTGGATCTATGTAGATGAGGTCAATTTTCCCCTTATGCGTTTTTTCTAACAGCTTCAGCGAAGCAAGGTTATCGCCATCGATGAGAAAGTTCATCTGACCGCCGTTGTCGATAAATAAACCGCCGTCCTCGGTCAAAACGGGCGTATTGGTAGAAATCACCTCGTCGATTTCTTCACGGTATTCCTCATTTCTTCCATTCGCAGGTTGCGGCAGACCATTTGTAGGGATAATCTGTATCGTCTACCGCCGCTGTAAACGGTTCTGACAAAAATTCTTTGATGCTTTTCAGTACAGTGCCAAAATCATCTGTATTTGTATCAATTTTACGGGTAAACGCTTTCCATTTTTTCTGCATTGCTCCGTCTTTGTCAAAACCTATTACCTGCTCAAATTGTTCAACAGAAAAAATATGTCCACGGTTTTCAAAGGTCTTTTTCAGCGCTTCCATCAGCACAGCTCCATCAAAATCAAATTTATTAGCGAGATAGTAAATATCGTAGTAGTCCTTCATTCGACTTGAGAATTCCATAAGGCTAAGAATAGCGTCGATTTTCTCGGCAATGGTTGTTTCAATAGAATATGTATTTACTGTCGGGGCGTTAAAGTCGGAAAGTTGTGTCGGGATTTTTCGCTTTTCCTGTTTTGGTACGATTACATCGCCGACACCGAAATCAATACTGAACGGAGTCCTTGTATTTTTGATTTTCGCAACGATAGCTGCACCGATCCCAGCGTATTTCTTTGCCACCGCAATAGGAGCAACATTCTTAATCTCGAAAGTTATAAAATCATTTCCGGTGTCGGTTGCTATTATTTCTTCCAAAATTGCTTTGAGTTGTTCCGATGTGTTAGGTACCCTTCTGAGCAGGAAATCGACATCAACCGTCACTCGGCTGTCAAAATCGGTAAGGGCATAGATGAACAAGCCACCTTTCAGCACAAGATTCTCTGCATATTTGGATTTTTCCAAACGGCGCAAGAATTCCTCTTGGCAAAAAAGTTGTAGACAAAGCTGATAACTTCTTTCGCTTTCGGTAGCCTTATTTTTCAGTCGTGCAAGCACAGATGCAGCAATATCAGCCATTAAGCAGTACCTCCATCAGTTCGGTAACCTTTTTGTAAACACGAAGTTTTTTTGCGTATGCAGAAAGGTTGTTCAAATTTTTCTTTGTATCGTTAGCGTAAGCGTTGAGAGCTTTATTAAAAATCTCATT
>CAYRZK010000029.1:0-8412 GCA_964428785.1 uncultured Oscillospiraceae bacterium
CTTATATACGGAATGGAAGGCTATGTATTTGATGATGCCGACTGCATAGATGAGAACGGTGAGATTGATTATAAGAAGAAGCCTACAAATCATATAATTATACTTGCCAAAAATCAAACAGGACTTAAAAATTTATATAAGCTTGTTTCCTATTCTCACCTTAAATATTTTTACAAAAGACCGAGATTACCGAAATCTGTAATTACGGAGCACAGAGATGGTCTTATAATAGGCTCGGCTTGCGAAGCGGGAGAAGTATTTCGTGCTGTTTTTGAACAAAAATCGGAAGAAGAGATTGAAAGAATCGCAGCATTTTATGATTATCTAGAAATACAGCCGCTTACAAACAATCAATTTATGATTGAAAACGGGAGTGTTGCGGACAAAGAAGGCTTGCGGGAGCTGAATAGAAAAATCGTTGCTCTCGGAGATAAGCTCGGAAAACCGGTGGTGGCGACTACAGACTCGCATTATCTTGAACCTGAGGATGCGATTTACAGGCAGATACTTCTTGCGGGGCAGGGCTTCGGAGACGAGGGCGGACAGGGTCTTTATATGCGAACAACAGAGGAGATGCTTGAGGAATTCGCATATCTCGGAAGCGATGTTGCAGAAAAAATCGTTATCGACAATACGAATTTAATAGCAGACATGGTGGAACGAATAAAGCCTGTACCGGCTGAAAAATTCCCACCGAAGATCGAAAATGCAGCGGAGAAGCTCAGAGAAAAGTGTATGACAAGAGCGCATGAGATTTACGGAGATCCGCTCCCGAAAGAGATATCCGAAAGACTTGAGGCTGAGCTTGTGCCTATCATTCGAGAAGGCTATGCGGTAATGTATATTGCGGCTGAAATGCTTGTACAGAAGTCGTTGTCCGACGGCTATCTTGTAGGCTCACGAGGTTCGGTAGGTTCGTCGTTTGCGGCGACCATGGCAGGAATAACGGAAGTAAATCCTTTGCCGCCTCATTATATATGCCCAAGCTGCAAAAATCTTGAATGGGGAGATCAAAACGAGTATGACTGCGGTGTTGATATGCCGGAGAAAATATGCCCGGTATGCGGAACAAAGTATAAACAAGAGGGCTTTACGATCCCATTCCAGACCTTCCTCGGTTTTGAAGCGGACAAGGAGCCGGATATAGATCTTAACTTTGCCGGTGAATATCAGCCGATAGCGCATAAATATGTTGATGAGATCTTCGGCAGCAAGAATGTATTTAAGGCAGGTACGATCGGTACGGTTGCAGATAAAACGGCATACGGCTTTGTGATGAAATATCACGAAGAAAGACAGCTGCCTATAAATAAATATGAAGCGGACAGGCTGGCAAAGGCATGCACGGGCGTAAAGCGTACGACAGGTCAGCATCCGGGAGGTATCATAATAGTGCCGGATGATCATGAAATTTATGAATTCTGCCCGGTGCAGCACCCGGCAAATGATGTAAACAGTGATATCATAACAACGCATTTTGATTACCATTCGATAGACCAAAACCTGCTTAAGCTTGATATACTCGGCCACGATGTTCCGTCGATAATAAGACATTTGCAGGATATGACGGGGCTTGATCCTATAAAGGATGTGCCTCTTAAGGATGAAAAGGTAAACAGCATTTTCCTTTCAGCCGATGCACTTGATATAAAGGATCCGGATTACAGATTTGTTCACGGCACATTCGGAATACCGGAATTCGGTACGAAATTTACAAGACAGATGCTTGATGACACAAAACCGACGAGATTTGCTGATTTCGTACGAATTTCAGGCTTTTCTCACGGAACTGATGTATGGATAAACAATGCGCAGGAGTTTATAAGAAATGGTGAGGCTACGATAAAAGATGCTATTTCGACACGAGATGACATTATGAACTATCTTATCCTTAAAGGTCTGCCTAAGAAAAGCGCTTTTACCATCATGGAAAAGGTAAGAAAGGGTAAGGGAGTTACGGATGAAGAAGCGGCGCTCATGAGTGATAATGATGTGCCTGAATGGTATATTGAATCATGCAGGCGAATCAAGTACATGTTCCCGAGGGCGCATGCTGTTGCATATGTAATGATGTCATATCGTGTAGCGTATTTTAAGGTTTATTATCCGGCGGAGTTTTATGCCGCATATTTTACAACAAAAGTAGCGGATTTTGATGCTGATGTAATTCTTAAAGGCAAACAAGCTGTTTTGGATGCGATGGATGCTATAATTGCCAAAGGTAAAAATGCAACAAAAAAAGAGGAAGACGCAGTTATTGTATATGAAGTCGCATATGAAATGTATGCTCGTGGGTATGAATTTTGTGATGCAGTTCTCGGTGAGTCGCAGGCACTTAGATTTATGGTAAAGGACGGCAGAGTGCTTCTGCCATATGTAGCGCTTCCGGGTGTCGGAGAACAGGCTGCCAAGCAGTTCTTTGAAGAAAATGATAAGAAGCCGTTTGAAACCGTTGAGGAGGCGCAGACCAGAGCAGGCATCAACAAGACTGCGCTTGAAGCATTTAAAGCGCACGGAGTGTTTAAAGGAATGCCGGAGACGGATCAGCTATCGCTTTTTTAGAAAGACAGGTGTATTATGAAAATAATAAATCTCGGTTCACTTAACATAGACAGAACATATACGGTGGAACATTTCGTGCAGCCCAAGGAAACAATTCATGCTGCCTGCTATGAGGAATTTTGCGGCGGCAAAGGTCTGAATCAGTCGGTGGCTATTGCAAGGGCGGGCGTCGAAGTGCATCATGCCGGCGCAGTCGGCACAGACGGTGATATGCTTATCAAAATGCTTGAGATGTCGGGAGTTAAGACCGATTATCTGATGAAAACGGACGGTGCAAGCGGACATGCTGTGATACAGCTTGATAAATCAGGGCAGAATAATATAATCATTTGCGGCGGCGCAAACAGAAAAATCGAGAAAGAGTATATAGATGATGTGCTTATGAATTTTGATGCAGGTGATATCATGCTGCTCCAAAATGAAATTTCAAATGTTGATTATGCAATGAAAGCAGCTAAGGCACGAGGGCTTACTGTAATATATAATCCGGCACCTATGGATGAAAATGTACTTAGCTGTGATTTAACGCTTGTAGATTATTTTATTGTGAATGAGGTGGAGGGCAGGTTGCTTGCAGGCATAGAATCGACTGTACCGGAGCACATAATAGAAGCGCTGAAGAGCAAGTTCGACTGTGCGGCTTTTGTACTTACACTCGGTGAAAACGGAGCATATTATTTTGACAGCAGTGTGTTGATTTTCCGAGAAATATACAGCGTTGAAGCAGTCGATACGACGGGCGCAGGCGATACATTTTGCGGATATTTTACGGCAGGGCTTGCCGAAAAGCTGGATATAGAAGAAAATCTTGACCGTGCGAGCAAGGCAAGTGCGATAAGTGTCGGAAGAAAAGGTGCGGCGCCGAGCATTCCGACGATTGATGAAGTAGAGGCTTTCGGAGCGTGACTCGTAAGAATACATTAAAAAGATGCTTGATGTTTATTGAATGAAAGGCGGAGAAAAAATGAAAAAGAGACATGTTATTATCGATTGTGATACCGGTACGGATGATGCGATAGCGCTTATAGCTGCATTCGGCTCTGAGGAAATTGAAATCAAGGGTGTTACATCTGTTATGGGAAATGCGATGCAGAGGGATACGCAGAGAAATAACAGAAATATCTGTGCATATCTCGGACAAGATATTCCGGTGGTACGAGGTGCGGCAAGACCGATTTTTCCGAGAAAGGGCGATTATGATGAAACTCACGGAATGACCGGCATGGGAGATATTGTGCTGCCTGAGGCGGAAGCATATCCTTATGCGGCAGAGATGGTACCGGAGTTTATCAAAAGGATTGCGGACGAAGAAAACGGTGAGCTTGAACTGATAGCAACAGGGCCTATGACCAATATAGCTATAACGCTCTGTATGTATCCTGAGACGGCACAGAAGATAAAGCATCTATGGTTTATGGGCGGAGCTGTTCGTGGCGGTAATATGAATACTGTGGCTGAGTTTAATATGTGGGAAGATCCTATGGCGGCAAATGTTGTTTTTAATGCCGGTATTCCTATGACAATGGTCGGACTGGATGTGACAGAAAAAGCAATAATGACCAAGGAAGATGAGGAAGAGCTGCGTGCGCACGGAACAAAAGCGTCGGTGCTTACGGCAGATCTTCTCGATTATATGTTCAGACGAAACGAAAAGGGCGGCGAGGCTGCAATGATGCACGACTCGCTTGCGGTAGCTGCGGCAATATATCCGGAATGTCTTAAATTTAAGGAATATTATATTACGATGGATTATGCCGGAAGATATACGGCAGGGCACACTGTAGTTGATATATATGCCGAATACGGGCACAAACCGAATGCCGAGTGTGCGCTTGAGGTTGATGTCCCTGCATTCAGAAAGTGGATTATCGAAAAAATTAAAAATGTATAGCGCTTTTCACTGAAAACTCAATATTCGGCGAAAAAATTTGGTGAAAAATGGAATGTTGACAGTGGGACTTTTAGAAGAGAAGGTGCTTCCGGTTGCGTGCTGTAAAATATTGGTTAAGAATGTATAAAATTCACATTGAGTTATTGACTAAATAAATCGTAGTGTAATATATTAAAAACAGAAAAAGCTATCCGTGGTAAACGGTTAGCCACAAAAGCGAATTAAAAGAAAGTAATCGCTAAGGTGCTAAATTAGGCGATTACTTTTCTTTTTTTGAAAGTTTAATTATAACGCCTGCGACAGCGCAAAGCATAGTAACAAACTGAAAAAGAGCTGTATATGTAACCATACACACCACCTCCTATTTTACAATTCGCATTTTCCAGCGTACATGCAGAAATAACGGAAGTGGCTAACCGCCTACCGTATCATCGGATAGCTTGCTTAATTATATCATAGCACATGTGTTTTGTAAATAAATTACATATATTATATTAAATTCCATGAAATGCGAGGCGAATAAAAACCAGCGCAAACAGATGTTGATAGTCATCAGTTTGTATGATAAAATGACTTACCAAATCACAAATTATTGATATAGGGATTACTATGATTTACGATGTTATAATAATAGGCGGCGGAGCCGCAGGACTTTATGCTGCATCACAGCTCGCCCTAATGACGGCAGCAAATAAGAGAGAAGCTTGTGCAAGCGATGCTTGCGGCACGGCTGAGCAGTGCGGAATTTCGACATGTACAAGCCACCATATGATGTCTTTTCGTGTATGTGTTCTTGAAAAGACTTCACATCCGGGAAATAAGCTGCTCGTTTCGGGAAACGGACAGTGCAACCTTACGCATGGCGGAAATATTAAAGACTTTATCAATCATTACGGTGCATCCGGCAGGTTAATTCGGCGCACTCTTTATTCACACAGCAATGCAGATGTACTGGCACATTTCGATATGCTCGGAGTTAAAACCTTTGAAAGACAGGATGGCAAGATTTTCCCCGTATCACTCGATGCAAATGAGATACGCCGGGCTCTCGTAAGCTCAGCATATAATGCAGGCTTTGAAATAATAACAAACTCACCCGTATCTGATATCAAGGTAAACAGCGACGGCACATTTACAGTATATGTATCAGAAGATAAGAGCGCCGCAGCTTCACATATTGGCAGCGCAGAAAGGCATGTATTAAAATATACTGCTCGAAATGTCATCGTCTCATGCGGAGGTAAATCATATTCGCACACAGGCTCCGACGGCAGTATGTTCCCGATACTTGAAAAGCTCGATATTGCAATCACACCGCTTGCACCTGCTCTCGTTCCCATTCATGTAAATGCCTACCCGTACGGCGCACTTTCCGGAATATCATTGGAAAATGTATCACTTTTTATCGAGAACAGAAAGCCTGTAATAGGTGACATTCTTTTCACACATAATGCCATTTCAGGGCCGCTTATCATAAACAATTCTCGGTATCTTAAGCCAGGAGATACAATTACTTTTTCATATATGTCGCATGTAAGCAGAGCAGCGCTTACACAGCGTTTTAAAGCGCAAGCACAGGGGTGCAAGAAGCTTCTCGAAACATTTATTATTGATATATGCAGTGAGCTTGGCTGCAAGCTTCCAAAGCGTTTCGTCGATACGCTTATAATGCGTACAGAAAGTCTGCTCGGTGCAGAGCTTAACTCTGTCAAAGTATCGTCTGTATCAGGCAAAGCGCTTGAGCATATTGCAGGCTTCCTTACAAAGGATACTTTTACAGTAAATTCACTCGGCTCATATAATCAAGCGATGGTCACAAAAGGCGGCGTTAAGCTTGACGAGATAGAGCTTGCTTCTATGGAATCAAAAAGATACCCGCATCTATTCATCGTCGGCGAAGCTCTTGACATTGACGGAGATACGGGCGGATATAATTTGCAATTTGCATTTTCCGGCGCAGCGGCTGCTGCCAAAGCCATTGTATGCAGCTGATGCGTCCGGCTGCCGTGCGCTGCCTAATTATTTTTTAAAATATGAAAAAGCTTGCTAATTACGCAAACGCCTATACGAATAATAATTTGCTTATGAAAGTCTTTATTCCCGTGTTTAAAATCGAAAACAAACAGCAGTTGCCTTGCATCAGCATCTGTTTGTTGCGAAAATATGCTTTACTATGATATAATCTGCATGTAAGGTGACTGCATAGAGATTATAAGAATATTGAAATTATCAATGTATTAAGCAAACAAGGGGAATTATTATGAACGAAAACAGTATAAGCAATGCTAATGATGGGCAGGATGAATCGATAAAAGAAGCAGAAAAAGACATGGAGGAAGCGACAAAGGGTGAAGCTGACACAGAAAATGCAGAAACGGCAGGGTCTGAAAAAAAGGCTGTAAAGCAATGCAGCGAGGCTGAGCGGAGCGACAGCGCCGCTGCGGAGAAAAACAATGAAGCTGAGTGCAATGAGGACGGAGCCGAGGCGAGACAATGTACAAAAGCCGATAATGACAAGCGTGGCAATGAGGCAGAGCAGTGCATAGCGGCATGTGACAATACTGACGCAGTAAGCAGTATAGAGAAGCAGCCCGATATGGCAGATATGCAGCCGCAAAAAGATGGGTCTGCCGAAAACAATCGCAAAAAACGCAATGTGAGAAAAGGAATAGTCATCATAGCCATAATCTTTACAGTAGTATGCCTGATTGCCGCCGCTTGCTCATTTGTAAGAAGTCTGAGCGGCTCGGATACGGTAGGCGGTGTAGAGACGGGAAATTCGTCATATATCGCAATGCTTTATGTTGAAGGCACGATTCAGGACGGCAACACGGATTATTTTGGGCAAGCGACAGGATATCAGCATCAGTGGACACTGAATGTTATAGAAGAGCTTATGTATGACAGTAACAATTGCGGTATTATTATCTTTGTTGACAGTCCGGGAGGAAGCGTTTACGAAAGTGATGAGCTCTATTTGAAGATAAAAGAATATCAGGAGCGTACAGGCAAGCCTGTATATGCGGTAATGGGAAGCATGGCTGCATCAGGCGGATATTATATCTCGGCGCCGTGTGACAGGATATATGCGAACAGGAATACATGGACAGGCTCTATCGGTGTGACAATAGGAACAATTGTTGATATATCGGGATTGCTTGAAAGGTATGGCGTTAAGACAGAAACAATAACATCCGGAGCAAATAAAGCGATGGGCTCAAGCTATCAGACGATGTCGGACGAAGAAAAGGCTATATGGCAGGGACTTGTGGATGAAGCATATGATCAGTTCGTAGATATAGTTGCGTATGGCAGAGACCTTGATAAGGAATATGTCTACGAAATAGCGGACGGCAGAATTCTCAGCGCATATCAAGCGAAGGAGCTTGGCCTTGTGGACCGGATTGGAAGCGTTGAGGATGCATATTTTGATATGCTGGAGGAAACCGGCGAATACGATGCAAATATTGTTGATGTTGTGTATGAATCGGACAGCCTTACACTGTCTTCACTGCTTGGCAGTATAACGAGCATTGTAAATAAGAGTGAGACGGAAGCAGATGGTATTATCGGGCTTGTGAACAGTATCAATACCACTCCGATCAGCTATTATTGCGAGGCTTTGGCTAAATAGGCGGCAGTTAATGCTTATGCTTGAGCTGAGATAAAGCGGCATCGATAAATAAGTATATCTGTCAAGTAAAAAAGTTTGACAGATGTATTGACTTAAGATTTAAACTATGGTAGGATAACAAAGGTGTCAAGTGTGAAAACTTGCCACCTTTGATTTTAAAGAGAAATAAGATGTCTGTCTTGCGGCTTTATGGCAAGGACGAAAAAGATAAATATGCAAAGTGAGGTAAGGTTGTGTTTGACAAAATTGCGGAAGTAAGCCTTTTATATGATTACTACGGGCAGCTCCTCACAGAGAAACAGCGAAGCGTTATGCAGCTTTATCA
>CAYRZK010000030.1:0-8408 GCA_964428785.1 uncultured Oscillospiraceae bacterium
ATGCAGAAGCCGGCGTAAAGGCGATGGAAATACATATGGATAATTCAAGAGCACGCCAAAAACCGATAGAGTAGGTATATATGCAGATAAAGCGGCTGTAAATAGAATAGTAATAATGAAATATAAATAAAAGCACGACTTGCGTTTGTGCGGCTCATGCAAATACATGAGCCGCACGGAAACAAGCTGTGCTTTTTAAGTTGGAAAACTTCGCAGTCTACAGTGAAGCTGCAAGAAATTTATTTAAAAACTCTCTGTCCGGATACGCATTTTTTGTGATGTGAGCCCACCCATAATGCGTTGAGAATACCGAGAACACAGATGCCCGAAAGGATAAAGAATACATATCTGTATCCTATAAAGCCCTGGTCGGCACTTCCGAATGTGTCGATGCAGTATCCGAAGCAGAGCGGTAAAATCATAGATTCGATAGTGCCGCCGAAGTTAGTGAGACCTGTCGCTGTTCCTGTAAGATGTGTAGGAATATGACATTCACGAATGATCGAATATGTTACACCGTAAAGTGCCATTGATACAGCAGCAGGGAAGAATGAGTAAATACCTGCAAGCATTGGGCTTGAACCCGGCGTAAAGAATATTCCGAGACCTGCATAAAGAACGGCAATAATGGCAAATGCAGTGATGTACCACTTGTAGGTAGCTTTTAAAACTCTGTCGCAGATGAAACCGCCGACAGGTGAAAGCACAAGACTACAGTACTGTCTTACGATGGCAAAGGTTGATGAAAGAGTTTCATCCATGCCGAGTGCATTTGTAAGATATGGTGCCATATATGTCATATTTTCGTACAGAATAATAGTACTTGTGTATGCAAGAATAAGCATCCATGTTCCCGGCCACTTAAGTAACGGTCCTATATGTTTGATTTGAAGAGGTTCATCGCCTTTGAGATGCACACCTCTTGCAGCGAGCTGCTTTTCGTCTTCGAGGAAGATGAAGATACAAACAGTTGCAATGGTCTGGATAACGCCCATAGTAAAGATTGCTGTTCCTACTCCGCCGTCTCCGAAAGTATTCTGCGCCCAGAGAGGTATGAAGTTACCGAGAGCACCCGAAAGACCGTTGATCATGTAATATGTACCGAAAGAGTTGCCGGCTTCGTCTTCACCGCCGAGGTTGTTGATATACTTCATGAGACATCCCCAGTATGCTGCAAATATTACCGTATTCATGATCTGGAATAACAGGTATGTTGCAAAACCATGCACAAAGAGAGGATAGAGAAGTGAGAAGAGTGCAATACCGCCAGATGTGATGAGTATTACACGCTTGGCTTCGAGCTTGTCCGAAAGATAAGCTCCCGGAAAAGTAAGGATAAATGAAATAATACTTGTGATTGTCGAAACCAGTCCGAGCTGAGTATTTGACATGTTCAGACTGTTCAATAACTGGGTATAGAACGAAAATCTAACATACGACGATGTGAAAATAGTTCCGCCCATAAAGCCCAGAGAGATTAATGCCGCATACTTTTTAAACTTGCTTCGCTGTTGCATAAAATAGCCCTCCTTTTAAAATTTTGATAAGTGTGAATAAATCCACATATAAACTCCGTTAAATATTTTAACAATTATACGAAAAGTGGGCTATCTCGAACTTCTTTAGAGAGCATAAAGAAAAAAGTGATGCTGAATGAGCAAATACTGCAAACAGAATGAAGAAAAAAGTGATAAAATTGGTATGATGAAATTATCAAAGAAATATTTATTCGGCGGAGGTATGTAATGTATAATCTTAATCATTTGGATACATTCATAAAGGTGGCAGAATTGGGAAGCTTCAGCAGGGTGGCGGAGGAATCGTTTCTTTCGACCAATGCCGTTATGCTGCAAATGAATAGCCTGGAAGCAGAAATGAACAATGTTAAGCTGTTTGTACGAAGTAAAAGAGGAATATCGCTGACCGATGCCGGAAAATTGCTGTATGCGGAAGCAAAGAATATACTGGAATATTGTCATTATTCAAAACAAAAAATTCTGGAAAGCGAAGATAAAAAGAAAAATACTGTAAGGATTACAGCGACATACGGGAATTTTTTAAGCGAGTTTGATTGGCTGTGGCAGGAGCTGCATGAAGAATATCCGGAAATACGAATGGAGATGCTGCCTATCATATATGATGCCAAGGTGAACCGTGATTTGTGGGAATATTTCAATGAATTCACTGAGCTTTTTTTCACGATTATTGATATTACACGAGAAGAAAGGGCTAAAAACGAAAAATGGGCAGGTTTCGAGCTGAAGCAGCAGCCGGTTTACTGTATGCTTTCGAGCAATCACAGACTTGCAAACAGAGAGAAAATCGGTATTCGTGATTTAGAGGGTGAGAAAATAGCGATTTTATCCGAGGGCTGGACTATAAAAGCAACAGAATTAAAGGCGCATATAGAGGCAACGCTTAAAAACCGTCCGTCGATAGAGGTAGAATCTTATTTCGGCACGGAAATATATAACAGATGTGCCAATGACGGACTTATTTTGGTAGATGCTTTTGATTCAAAGGAGGTTCATCCTTTTATAAAGTCCGTGCCTCTTGATGAAGAGGAATGTGGTTATAATTCGATAGGCTTTATCTATAAGGAGCCTATATCGGATGCTGTAGCCGGATTTTTTGAAGCCATAAAAGCAATATTGCAAAAAAAGTTTTGCATATAGTAACAAAAGGTATTTGATGTTATAATATTTGTAATAGATGAATTGGGAAAGGTGGGGAAGATATGAAAAATGAAGCTGTTTTGAGTAATGATGGATTGTTTACTTCTTTTATATTTAACGGACATAATATACGCTTTAAAACTTCTCCAAGATTGGAAAGGTATACGAAAATTGTTGAATGGGATAACGGTTATATTGTTGTTATGGCAAAATATGAAGGCTGTGAAGAGGAAGAAGAATATATAGATTTGATTCCAATTCTTGAAAATTTATATTTTGATGTGGATGAATTTTTGAAACCAATTCAGAAAGTGAGGATTGAGTATGTGTAATATTTTAGAAGTGGCTGATGCGGCAGAACTGATCGTAAATGGTTACGCATTTACAAAAACTGGTGATAATGTAAAAGTCCTTAATTTGAATAATGCGGAAAAAGCTGCATATTTAAGCCAAGCAGGCGATGTGTTGGAAACCAGCATGGATGATATAGAATTGGATATTGTATTAGAATATTATCAGAAAAATCGAAAATATATGGAGGAATAATGAATGCCTAAATACTATGAATATAAAGTGTGCGGGTATTATTTATATTATACCTCGCATTGTGTGATTGAAGCGATGCATGTACATGCAAGCGACCGAAAACTTACCGAATCAGGTTCTGCTAAATTCTTTGTAAAAAAGATGGGGAAACAACCATTGAAAATGCAGGACAATTGTCGGATAGAGAAGTTCGAATGATACGGGCATTTATCAAAGATAATTATAAAGAAATGTATATGAAGTGGTCACAAAAAAGTGATAATGGATTTTACAGAGAGTAATGTGTTGATATAAGAAATGGGCAGGCAATTGAAGTGTTTAGTTGTTTGCCTTTTTATATAATGATGAAAAAATAATCTGGAAAGATTTTCTCATCACATGGAGGAAGTAATAGAAAAGAAAGAAATACCAGATGTTTATTCCATTTATTGAATTGCGTAAAGGAAAGAAACTTAGAACCGATGCATTGACAGAGATGTAAAAACGATTGGTAAGCATATTAATAATGCACTGAAGGAGGAACTAGATTGCGAAGAACCAACTGTCGCAAAATTTGCGACAGTGCAATAAAAATATTGTTCCTAATGACAATCACTTGTGAGCGGGAGGCTAATCTTGCAGTACGAGGATACCAATGAAAGAAGATTAAAGCAAAATTCATAGTGTAAATGGTGTTCAGAGTCATAAAAAAGGGCTCAGGTTTGTTGAGCCGTGAGCCCCGATAAACGGTTGCCGAATTCGAGTATGTGAGGCTTACGAGCGGAGTCCGTTCATAAGCAGCTCATAGATCTCTTCCGGTGTATATTGCCTTACATAGTCGCCGTCGATGTGCTTGTAGAAGCTGCAAGCAGGGGCGATGGTCGAGAGTGCGGCAAATGAAGCTATATTGGTGGTTATAAAGTGAACCGCAGTCGGTATGCTGCATTCCTTTATATCACCTGATTGTATGCCGAAGTTTACAATAGCAGCGATATTGTTATATTCGATAGCTACAATTTCACCGATCGACTCCTTAAGATCATCGGATATTCGCATATCCATACCGAGTGTGGATTGCTTGATTTCCGGTGCATGAGGGCCATAGCGCTTTAAAAATTCAAATTCAAATGTTATAAGCGTTGTGAGCTTTGCTTTAAAGTCCGGAAGCCTATTTATCGTATCGCCGAGCTGTAAAAGCTCGGCTTTGATGTATTCAAGGAATTTAACGAGAATGTCATCCTTGCTTTTAAAATATTCATAGACAGTCCCTTTTCCTATACCGGCTTTTTCGGCAATATCGCTCACTTTCACATTGGAAAAGCCGTTGTTTGCAAATAAGCTGAAAGCAGCGTCCATTATTGACTTTTTTTTAGTTTCTTTTTTCTGTTCCGATACCAAATTACTCAAGGTGTGCATCCTCCAATGCCCATTGTTTTTCAAGCTCCTTTATGGCAGCATTTTTAGCATCCCTCTTAGCTTGCCTGTTTTGTTTCCTGTCATCGATCATCGAATAGATAACCGGTATGAGGAAGAGCGTAATAAATGTTGATGCGATAAGACCGCCGAGCATAGCGATCGCCATAGGTGCAAGCATTTCGCCGCCGTCACCGTGACCGAATGCCATAGGGAGCATACCTACTACAGTAGTTACGCAGCTCATTAAGATAGGGCGCAGTCTGAGCTTTCCTGCCTGTACGAGAGCATTGTAAACTCCGATCTCATCTTCATTCTGCTTGATAAATTCAACAAGCAGGATGGAGTTGTTTACTACAGTACCTACGAGCATGATGAGACCGAGGAACGATGTGAGCGAGAGTGCTTTGCCGGTGATAAAGAGTGCGAGGAAAGCACCTGACATAGCAAACGGCACTGCCATCATTACGATGAATGAAAGCAGAAGCGACTCGAATTGTGCTGCAAGAAGCAGGAATACGAGAGCAATAGCTACAAGAAGCGCTTTTAACAGTTCGCCGAACGATTCCATCATAGTCTCGTATGAACCGCTGTTTTCCACATAATATCCCTCAGGGAAGAGGTAGTTGTCAACGAGAGCCGTTACATCCGATACTCCGCTTGTAGCGCTGCTTCCGGAAACATCAACATTAAGAGTGATGTAATTTGTTTGGTTGTTCCTCTGGATATAGCTTGGAGCGTTGCTGTATTCAAAGGTTGCGATCTGACCGACAGGTACCTGCGTTCCGACAGGGCTTGTTATCATTATCTGCTTCATGTTTTCGACAGAAGCGGATGCACTGTCTCCGAGAGTGAGCTTAACTGCGATTTCTTCGCCGTCAACAGTAAGATTTGTGGCTGATGTGCCGCTTATGGCTGTTGAAAGGCTGCTTGCGAGCTGATAAGCGGTAATTCCGTAATATGAGGCAGCGGTACGGTCGATTTTTACAAGTATCTGCGGGCTGCCCTCAGTCACATCGAGCTCTGCATTTTCAACACAGTCGAGTGCATTTATTTGGTTGATAAGGTCATATCCTATTTCTTGAAGTGTTTCACGATCCTGCCCCTTTATCATCAGACTCAAATCAACAGAACCGAACATGCTGCCGATAGATGATGATTCCGATACGGAAACATCGGCTGTTGTTATCAAGTCGAATTTTTCCTGAAGCTCATCAGCGATTTCGGCAGTGCTTCGCCTGCGGGCATCCTTTGAAACAAGCGACACCGTAGCGGTAGAGCTTTCAGAGAACGAGAGCGTGCTTAATGAATCTGTAGTCACGGAAATGTGTGAAAGCTCAGGTAAAGTCAAGACCTCGGATTCGATTTCACGCATAACCTTGTCTTTGTCATCAAGCGTTGTTCCATAAGGGAATGTAGCTGAAATACTGATGCTTCCCTCGTCGGTAGCAGGCAGGAGCTCAAAGCCTACTGTGAGCACGAGCACAGCCGAGAGAGCGAATATAAGTATACATGAAACGATAAACTTTTTACGCTTTTTGAGAACCTGCTTCACCATTACCTCATACTGATTGGTGATATTTTCGATGAAATCACCAAATTTGCCGAGGAATTTATATTTATATCGTTTCGTACCGATGCGTATGTATTCTGTCGAAACAGTACCCTGCAATATTTTGGAGCACAGCATAGGTACAACGGTTAAAGCGACAACGAGCGATGCACCGAGCGAAATAACTATTGTCCAGCAGAATTCCGCAAACATCATAGAAGCCCATCCGTCGCTTACGGCGATAGGGATGAATACTACCATGGTAGTGGCAGTAGAAGCGATTACAGCGAGGAATACTTCTTTGTCGCCGACTTCCGAAGCTGTAATGGCATCATATGTATCACGATGCCTGAAAATATTTTCGAGCACAACGATGGAGTTATCTACAAGCATACCTACAACTATTGTGAGGGAGCACAGCGTTACGATGTTGAGCGTAATGCCCAGTGCATTCATTGCAGCGATGGCTGCGAGGATCGATGTAGGAAGCGAAATGGCGATTACAAGCGTACTTCTGATATTCCTTAAGAACAGGAATACTACGATTACTGCGAGAAGACCTCCGAGTACTGCCGACTCGCCTACGGAGCTGATAGATGACTTGATATAGTCTGCCGAGTCTGAGCCGACTACAAAGCTAAGCTCAGGATTATCGGCTTCGAGCTGTTTGATGACCTTGTTTACCGCATTTGAAACATCTACGGTATTGGCATCGGACTGCTTTGAAATCATAACACCGATAGCTGTTTCGCCGTCTATACGGGCGATGCTTGTAGGATCGGCATAGCCTTGTGTTACGGTAGCGATATCTCCGAGCCTTACGATGCTGTAATCTCCGATTGTAACAGGCAGATTTTTAATATCATCAACGCTTTCAAATTGACCTATGGTTCTTACGATACTTTCGGAGCTGCCTCTGTTTCTATCTCCGGCAGGCAGGTTGATGTTTTCGGCGGAAAGAATCTGAGATATGGTCGAAAGGCTGATCCCGTAAGTCGATGCTTCCGCTTGATTGAATTCGATAAGGACTTCTTCATCGATACCGCCGCTCACGCTGACAGATGCAACGCCGGATGCTCTTTCGAGATAAGGTACGACATTGTTTTCGATGCGGCTGTTAAGCTCGGAAATCGACATGGAATCCGATGTGATGTACAGCTGAACTACCGGCAGGCTGTTCATGTCGAGCTTCATTACCATAGGGTCAGAAGCAGTATCCGGAAGATAATCCGATATAAGAGCAATTTTTTCACGCATATCGAGTGAGGCAAAGTCCATATCTGTACCCATTGTAAACTGAACAGCTACGATGGACATGCCCTCCATGCTGTAGGAAATCAGATTTTCCATGCCCTCGACTGAGGCGAGAGCCGATTCGACAGGCTTTGTGACCATGCTTTCGACTTCTTCCGGAGAAGAGTTGCTGTATGTGGTCATAACCATTGCGACAGGAAGCTCGATGTTCGGCATGAGATCCATAGGTATGCTTGTGAGTGAAAATACTCCAAGAACTATGACTATGACGAGGAGCATTGCTGTTGCAACAGGTCGTTTTATTGATAATGATGATAAATTCATAAATTAACCCCTCTGATTATTCGATAACTTTTACGGCATTTCCCTCTTCAACAAAGTTCTGACCTTCGATTACAACGATGTCGCCGTCCTTAATCCCTGAAATAATTTCAACATATTCGCCGTTGTCGATACCTGTTTCGACTTCCGTAAATGTAGGAATATTTTCATCATCGAGAGTCACTACTACATTTTTATCCTGTTTTGTGATTACGGCACCTGAAGGAAGAATGATTGCGGATGAAACCTCTTCAGTAGTGAGATCTACTTCGGCAAACATGCCTGATGCAAGCTCGCCGCTTTCGTTGTCAAGGACAATAGTGATAGGGTATGTAAGCGTTCCGAGAGCAGGCGCAGGCGAAAGCTCTGAGATAGTACCCTTGTAAGTCTTATCACCAAGAGCGGTTACATGCACATCTACTTCGTCCCCGATAGCCAGATTGCTTACAAGGTATTCGGAAACAGTGCCTGAAATTTTGAGTGCGCTTGTATCGGCTACTGACGCTGCCATGCTTCCACCGGCTATGTTGCCTACAGAAACGCTGAGCGAAGTGACATATCCGTTTATAGGGGATGTCACATTGTAATAGCTGTAAAGCTCTGCTGCTTGGTTGAAGGTTTCTCTTGAAGCGATGTAGTTGACTTCAATGCTGTCGAAATCCGACTTG
>CAYRZK010000031.1:0-8356 GCA_964428785.1 uncultured Oscillospiraceae bacterium
CCTATCATGTTCCCTGCGATAGCTGTATGCGATGGAATAGCTATGGGGCATGTGGGAATGAAATATTCGCTCGTGACTCGTGACCTTATCGCCGATTCGACGGAAGCGATGGTAACGGCGCATCAGTTTGACGGGCTGGTAATGATACCAAACTGCGACAAAAATGTTCCGGGACTTCTTATGGCAGCAGCAAGGCTTGATATTCCTACAATCTTCTGCTCCGGCGGCCCGATGCTTGCAGGTCACCTTGAAGACGGCAGGCGCACATGTCTGAGCCATATGTTTGAAGCAGTAGGTGCTTATAAAGCAGGGACAATGGATGAAGCAGGCGTTCTCGACTATACGGAAAATGCCTGCCCGTCCTGCGGTTCATGCTCAGGTATGTATACTGCCAATTCAATGAACTGCCTTACAGAAGCCATAGGTATGGCGCTTCCGGGTAACGGAACTATCCCGGCTCCGCTGTCGGCACGCATCCGTTTGGCAAAAAAGGCAGGCATGCAGATTATGAAGCTTGTTGAAAAGAACATCAAGCCAAGTGATATTATGACGGCAGCGGCATTTAAAAATGCGGAGACCGTCGATATGGCGCTCGGATGTTCGACAAATACGATGCTCCATCTTCCGGCTATTGCACACGAAGCAGGAGTAACGATAAATCTTGAAACTGCAAACGAAACAAGCGCAAGGACACCTAATCTTTGCCATCTTGCCCCGGCAGGAGATACATTTATGGAGGATCTCGAAAGAGCGGGCGGCGTATATGCAGTAATGAAAGAGCTTACAAAGAAAAATCTTCTCGATTTAAGCGTTATGACAGTAACGGGCGAAACTATGGAGAAGAACCTTGAAAATGTTGTAAATAAGAACACGGAAATCATCAGACCTATTGAAAATCCTTACTCACAGACAGGCGGCATTGCAGTGCTCAAGGGAAATATTGCAAAAGACGGCTGTGTAGTAAAGCAATCGGCTGTAGCGCCTGAAATGATGAAGCATGAGGGCCCTGCAAGAGTATTCGATTCGGAAGAAGAAGCGATCGAATCGATCTATACCGGAAACATTAAGGCCGGTGATGTAGTGGTTATAAGATATGAAGGCCCTAAGGGAGGACCTGGTATGAGGGAAATGCTCAATCCTACATCGGCTATATGCGGTATGGGACTTGATGAAAGCGTAGCTCTCATTACAGACGGAAGATTTTCGGGAGCAACACGAGGTGCGGCGATCGGGCATGTCAGCCCGGAAGCAGCAGCGGGTGGTGTCATAGCTCTCGTTGAAGAGGGAGACATAATTGCGATTGATATTGTGAATTGCAGTGTCGAGCTCAAGGTATCGGATGAAGAGATTGAAAAGAGAAGAGCAGCGTGGGTATGCCCGGAGCCAAAGGTAAAAACAGGCTATCTCGCAAGATATGCAAAGCTCGTTTCATCAGCGGATAAAGGCGCAATTCTCACAGTTTAGGGAACTGCGCCCTCCCTTTGTTATTATACATAAAATATAGAGGAAGTCATCTTGGCGAAGCTTAAGTGTGAACGGCTTTCTTGAATAGGAGACAGATAATGAGACATATTAAGATTTTTGATACAACATTAAGAGACGGAGAACAGGCTCCCGGATGCAGCATGAATTTAACAGAAAAGCTTGAAGTGGCAAGATGCCTTGAAAAGCTCAAGGTGGATGTCATCGAAGCAGGCTTTGCAATCGCATCGCCGGGGGATTTTGAGTCGGTTAAGGCTATAGCTGATACGATAAAAGGATGTTCTGTTGCATCGCTTGCAAGATCAAATGTTAAAGATATTGATGCAGCATGGAATGCCGTTAAAGGCGGGGAAGATCCGAGAATTCATGTGTTCCTCGCAACATCACCGCTTCATATGCAGTATAAGCTTAAGATGACTGAGGAACAGGTTATTGAGACGGCAACAAATATGGTAGCTTATACAGCAAAGTATTTAAGTAATATCGAATTTTCGGCAGAGGATGCGACGAGAAGTGACTGGGATTTTCTTGTTAAAGTCGTAAATGCAGTAGTTAAGGCAGGAGCAAGAACGATAAATCTGCCGGATACGGTAGGATATACAACTCCGGAGGAGATGAGAGCACTTATCGAATATATGAGAGAGCATGTGGAACGCCCTGATTTGATTGATTTTTCGGTGCATTGCCATAACGATCTCGGAATGGCTGTTGCTAATTCGCTTGCTGGCGTGCAGGGCGGAGCTACTCAGATCGAATGTTCCATCAACGGTCTCGGCGAAAGAGCAGGCAACACTTCACTCGAAGAAGTGGTTATGGCGCTCCGCACTCGTGCCGATATGTACAGTGATGTTCAGACAAGAATCGAAACGACTCAGATATCTCGTGCTTCAAAGACGGTATACAATGTAATCGGGCAGAATGCACCGTTTAACAAGCCGATCGTCGGAAAGAATGCTTTTGCACATGAATCGGGCATCCATCAGCACGGCGTTCTTGCGAACAAAGCTACATATGAGATACTTACACCTGAATCGATAGGTATCGTTACAAATAATATTGTTCTCGGAAAACATTCGGGTAAGCATGCTTTTGAAACACAGCTCAATTCTATGGGATATGTTTTGACAGAAGAAGAGCTTGTTAAGGCATTTGAGGAATTCAAAGCACTTTGCGATAAGAAGAAAACGATCAGTGAAGCAGACCTTGAAGCGATTGTTATGCATAATGCTTCATATAAGTTTGAAGAGGACGATGACGCATGGAAGCTCGACTGGTTTGCAGTACATACAAGTAACTTTACAACAGCGACTTGCACGGTTTCTCTTAAAAAGAATGATGAAAGCTTTGAAGCTGTTGCACTCGGAGACGGACCTCTCGATGCAGCATTCCTTGCGGTTGATAATATTATAAATCCGCCGGAGCATGTGTTTGATGATTTCAAGATAGACTCTATCTCCGAGGGCAAGGATTCGCTCGGTGATGTATTTATCAAGCTCTCGTCAGGCGGTGCACAATTCACGGGAAGAGGTCTTTCGACAGATGTGGTCGAAGCAAGTATTAACGGTTATTTGAATGCAATGAACAAAATCTTTGCAGCCGAAAAGAAGGCTAAGGAGGCAAAAAACTAATGGGAATGACAATGACTCAGAAGATTCTCGCCGCACATGCGGGTCTTGATGAGGTTAAGGCGGGAGATCTTATAGAAGCAAAGTTTGATTTTACTTTCGGCAACGATGTTTCCGGTCCTGTTGCCATTGATGTATTTGAAAAAGAAGGCTTTACAAAGGTATTTGACAATACAAAGATAGGTATGATTCTCGACCATTACACACCGTGTAAGGATATTAAATCGGCAGAGCTGTGCGCAACAGCGAGAAGATTTGCAAGAGAACAGAAGCTTGTGCATTTTTATGATGTAGGCTGTATGGGTGTAGAACATGCGCTTATCCCGGAAAAGGGCATCGTGGGCCCCGGAGACTGCGTAATCGGAGCAGATTCTCATACATGCACATACGGTGCGCTCGGAGCATTCTCGACAGGCATAGGCTCGACAGATCTGGCTGCGGCAATGGCTACGGGACAGACATGGTTTAAGGTGCCGGCGGCTGTTAAGGTAGTGCTCAAGGGAAAGAAGCCGGCTTATATAAGCGGTAAAGATGTTATTATTCATCTTATCGGGCTTATAGGCGTAGAGGGCGCAAGATATATGTCGATCGAATTCACAGGAGAGGGCGTTAAGGAGCTTTCGATTGATGACAGATTTACTATTGCGAACATGGCTATTGAGGCAGGCGGAAAGAACGGCATTTTCCCTGTTGATGAAGTGACCATGGAATATATAAACGGAAGATTTGAAAGAGAACCTAAAATATATGAGGCTGATGAGGATGCCGAATATGAAAAGACGGTGGAAATCGATCTCAGCACATTGAAGCCTACTGTAGCGATGCCTTTCTTGCCGGGAAATGCCAAGACGGTCGAGGAAGTTAAGGGTATGCATATTGATCAGGTCGTAATAGGTTCATGCACAAACGGAAGAATTTCAGATCTCAGGATCGCAGCGGCTATAATGAAAGATAAAAAGGTAGCTGACGGAATAAGATGTATCGTGCTTCCGGCAACTCAGGATATTTATCTCCAGTGCATCAAGGAAGGACTTACGGAAATATTCGTAAATGCAGGATGTGCTGTAATGACTCCGTCGTGCGGTCCATGTATGGGAGGTCATATGGGAATATTGGCTGCCGGAGAAAGAGCAATATCGACAACAAACAGAAATTTCGTCGGAAGAATGGGACATGAAACGAGCGAAATCATTCTTGCGAGTCCTGCGACGGCAGCAGCGTCGGCAATCGCAGGCTGCGTAGCATCACCGGAAGGATTATTATAGGAGGCACAAAATGGTTACGGGAAAAGTTTTTAAGTACGGAGACAATATTGATACGGATGTTATCATACCTGCAAGATACCTTAATGCACCGTCACCGGAGGAGCTTGCGGTGCACTGCATGGAGGATATAGATAAGGAATTTGTGAAGAATGTAAAGCCCGGCGATATCATGGTGGGCGGCTCGAACTTCGGGTGCGGTTCTTCAAGAGAGCATGCGCCTGTCTCGATCAGAGCGAACGGCGTATCATGCGTAATCGCTGCAAGCTTTGCGAGAATTTTTTACAGAAATGCAATCAATATAGGATTTCCTATTCTCGAATGTCCTGAAGCGGCAGAAAAGATAAACAATGGAGATACGGTTTCTGTAGATTTTGAAACAGGTGTTATTACCGATGAAACTACAGGCGAGACATTCCAAGCGACAAGCTTTCCGCCGTTTATCGCAAAGATTATCGAAAAGGGCGGACTCTTCGAATATATCAAGAGTAAGGCAGAATAGTAACGGAGGCGAAATACAATGAATTTTAACATCGCACTTATTAAGGGTGACGGAGTAGGCCCCGAAATCGTCGGAAGCGCTGTGAAAGTGCTTGAAGTAATAGGTGAAAAATACGGACATAGTTTTAATTTTACTGAATATCTTGCCGGCGGTGCAGCTATTGATGCGACTGGCAAACCGCTCCCGCAGGAAACAATAGACGGATGTAAGGCAAGTGACAGCGTACTTTTCGGCGCAATCGGAGGCCCTAAATGGGATACACTGCCGGGAGATATAAGACCGGAAAAGGCGCTGCTTGGACTCAGAAAAGAGCTCGGACTTTTTACAAATCTCAGACCTGCTAAGATATATACGGCGCTTGCCGGCGCAAGCACACTGCGCCCCGACATAGTGGAAAAAGGCTTCGATATGGTGATCGTAAGAGAGCTTACGGGCGGTATATATTTTGGCGAAAGAGGAAGAAGAGACGGTAAATACGGTCCTGAGGCTTACGATACGGAGGCTTACAGCGTGATGGAGGTAGAAAGAATCGCAAGAGTTGCTTTTGAAACGGCACGCAAGAGAAGAAAAAAAGTAACAAGCATTGATAAGGCGAATGTGCTTGAAACTTCAAGGCTTTGGAGAGAGACGGTGCATAGAATCGCAGAGGAATATCCTGATGTGGAATGTAATGATATGCTCGTTGACAATGCCGCTATGCAGCTTGTAAGAGAGCCGTCTGCCTTTGATGTTGTCGTTACATCGAATATGTTCGGAGATATACTTTCCGATGAAGCTTCGCAGATAACAGGCTCGATAGGGCTTCTGGCATCATCGTCGATGGGAAGCGGAAAGTGCGGACTCTATGAGCCTATTCACGGCTCGGCACCTGATATTGCCGGTAAGAATATCGTAAATCCTATTGCAACTATTCTTTCGGCAGCAATGATGCTCCGATATTCGTTTGATCTGGGCGATGAAGCAGACTGCATTGAGGCTGCGGTAGAGCGAGCTATTGAGGATGGACTCAGAACAGCCGATATCGCAGGAACGGCGGGAGCTGCACCTTTGACATGTACTGAAATGACAGAGGCTATTATCGAAAGACTTTAATGATTTTGATGAAACAAAATTTATGATAGTTGCATATAGCGTTAGCTTTATATGCGGTATTACATGATGCGAATCAAGCTCAGCCGGTGAGTAAACCGCTGAGCTGTTTCTGCATAAAGCAGACTTATATGAGCAGTGAGGATTGAAAAATGTACAATTTAGTATCTCAATTGATTTTGTATAGCGACCTTGGTGAGGGCAGTATTCTTAAAGAGCTTGCTGATATTTTTGAGCAGTACGACAGGCTTAAATCAAAGTCTGTTATTGATGCCGAAAAGCATGCTGTAATAGGCAGGATTTATGCGCAGGTTAAGAGAATTCTTGATATTGCGACGGCTTACGGATTTGATACGAATCTTTGGCATAATTATTTGACATTTGTAATGATTTCCAACGAAAATTCTTTCACGCTTACATGCGAAAGGATGGGCGCACAGGACGGAGGCACTGTAAATCATTTCGCAAAGCATGATTTTAAGGTATTTAAGCAGCTTTTTGATTATGATTTTTCGGCGATAGAAAAAGAGCTTGGCATCGATTGCTTTTCAACGCTTTGTAATTATGAGGCGATTTCAAAAAAAGAAAATATATATAATAAGGATGTAAGTAAAAAAGTACAGGAGCTCAGCCTGAAAATTGCGGTAGCGGCAGATGAAAACGAAATATTCGATATTGTCACAGAGCATTATAAAAATTATGGCGTGGGTCTTTTCGGAATTAACAGAGCATTCAGGATCAAGAATACAGGGGCTGACATAGAATTTGTTCCGGTAAGTAATGCCGACCATGTGGTGCTTGATGATCTTGTGGGTTATGATTATCAGAAAAGGCAGCTTACGGAAAACACGGCGGCATTCACGAGCGGCAAGCGTGCCAACAATGTTCTGCTGTACGGCGATGCCGGAACGGGAAAGTCTACAAGCGTAAGAGCGGTGTTAAATCAATATTATGAGCATGGGCTCAGGATGATTGAAATATACAAGCATCAGTTCAGTGATCTTTCTTCTGTTATTGCCAAAATTAAGGACAGAAATTACAGATTTATCATATTTATAGATGACCTTTCGTTTGAAGAAAATGAGGTCGAATACAAATTCCTTAAAGCAGTGATTGAGGGCGGTGTGGAGTCAAAGCCGGAGAACATTCTTATATATGCGACCTCCAACAGACGCCATCTTATTAAGGAGCAGTGGAGCGACAGAGATGATATGCAGCACAGCTCAAACGGCGAGCTGCATCGTTCGGATACGCTTGAAGAAAAGCTTTCACTTTCGGGACGCTTCGGCGTGCTTATCAATTATTCCGCACCGAGAAAGACTGATTTCTACGAAATCGTAAAGGTGCTTGCAAAGCGCAGCGGCATAAAGGCGGATGAAGAAACGCTTATGCGTGAAGCGAATAAGTGGGAGATAAGCCACGGCGGAGTATCGGGAAGAACAGCGCAGCAATTTATAAACTACATGGAGGGGCTGGAATAAATCCAAAACTGATTAGTAAAATGTAAAACGCAGGCTTCGTGTTTGAAGTCTGCGTTTTTTTGAAACAGAAATAGCGGATTTCATGCCTGAGAACCGTATATGATGGCGCACTAGTGGCAGTGATGACCGCAGCCGCCTTCGCCGTGCTCGTGTCCGCCGCAGCCGTGGCTGCCGCATGTATGACCCTCGCCATGCTCGTGGTCGTGATGATTGCATTTAACATCCGGATTGTATGCGAGGCTGCCTGCAAGAAAAGCGTCTACCGCAGCATCGGCATTTCCGGAAACTCCGCCGAAAAGCTTGATGTCTGCTTCTGCAAGAGCATTCTGAGCGCCGCCTCCGATACCGCCGCATATAAGAACATTTACATCATAATTGGCAAGAAGCTCAGCAAGAGCACCATGACCGCTGCCGTTTGAACCGACGATTACCGTATTAACGATTTTATCATCTTCAACATCATAAACCTTAAACTGCTGTGTATGTCCGAAATGCTGGAAGATCTGCCCGTTATCATAAGTTACTGCAATTTTCATTTTAAAATCTCCTTATCTTATATTTTATATACATAAATGTATACCGATTAACGAATATATTGTATTTGCCGCCAATTCACAGCCAAGCCTCATATGGATATGACGATATTAACGCTGTTTGCAGCCCATGTTACAGTCGCTGCCGTTTTCGTGCTTACCGCAGCATCCTGAGTTTTCCTGGCGACTTTGACGGCAATGTGCACATCCGCAGCCGTTTTCTTCACCGAGGCACAGTCTGTAGTCGCCACCTTCAATCCTTATAGGAAGTCCTTCGACCAGGGCTTCGGCTATTTTTGCTCGTGCCGTATTGTAAATCTGTTGTACCGTGGTTCTCGCCACCTGCATTTCAGAGCCGCATTCCTCCTGAGACATACCCTCC
>CAYRZK010000032.1:0-7932 GCA_964428785.1 uncultured Oscillospiraceae bacterium
TATTAGCATAGGCCGCCTCTGAAAATCAGTCAAGTCGGCGTTGTTCTTAATATATTTATATTTCTGAAAGGAAAGGGAATTCTTCCCAAGGTTGGTTATGGATAAAAATGTTTTAAAAGATAAGAAGGTAGCAGAGCTTAGAGATATTGCAAAGGCTTTGGGCATCGAGGGTTATGAAAAGATGAAAAAAGCCGAGCTTTTGGTAACGCTTCTCAATACCGAAGAAAAAGCGGTAAATGTACCAAATACAGACAATACAGATGAGAATGCCGAGGCTGTGCCGGAAACAGACAGTATCGAAGTGAAGAAAACGAGAAGAACGACAAGAACGACAAGAGTGCGTGCATCGGCGCCCGAAACCGAAGAAAAAGCGCAAGAGCGTATATTGCAAATAAACGATGAAACTGTCAGCGATGCGGAAACGGCGGAGAAATCAGAGAAAATAGACAAAACGGCGGAAAACCGTAAAAGCGACAGCAAAGTAAAAGTATCGGTAGGAAAGCAGGAAACCGAGCGTGAGCGTCCTGTAGTGGAGGGTATCCTTGAAAAAGCAGAGGACGGCTTCGGATTTTTGCGATTTTCAAATTTCCTGACAAGCGATAAGGATATATATGTTTCGCCGACGCAGATAAGAAGATTTAACCTGAAAACCGGTGATAAAATCAAAGGCGTTACAAGGCTGCCGAATGAGGGAGAAAGATTCGGAGCACTTCTTTATGTAAATACCGTTAACGGTGATGAGCCTGGCGTTGCAATGAGAAGAAGAGATTTTGAAAGTCTGACACCTGTATTTCCGTATGAAAGGATTTCCCTTGAGGGGCAGAGCCGTGAGCTGGCTATGAGGCTTATAGATATTGTAGCGCCGATAGGTCGTGGACAGAGAGGACTGATAGTGGCACCGCCGAAAGCGGGCAAGACGGTACTTCTTAAAAATATAGCCAATACGATTGAAAAGAATTATCCGGAGGTAGAGCTCATAGTGCTGCTCGTGGACGAAAGACCTGAAGAGGTTACTGATATGAAGCGAAGTCTTGTGGGCGGCGAGGTGATTTATTCGACCTTTGACGAAACTCCGCAGCATCATGTAAAGGTGGCAGAGATGGTGATGGCAAGAGCGCAGAGACTTGTGGAGCATGGAAAGGATGTTGTTATACTGCTTGACAGCATCACAAGGCTTGCCCGTGCATACAACCTTGTAGTGCCGGCATCAGGCAGAACGCTGTCCGGCGGTCTCGATCCCGGAGCACTTCACAAGCCGAAGAGATTTTTCGGAGCAGCCCGTAAGATGGAAGAGGGCGGAAGCATTACGATTCTTGCCACGGCGCTTATTGAAACGGGAAGCCGTATGGACGATGTTATATTTGAAGAATTTAAGGGTACAGGTAATATGGAGCTTCATCTTGACAGGAAGCTCTCCGAAAAGCGTATATTCCCGGCGATAGATTTAAACCGTTCCGGAACGAGAAGAGAAGATTTACTGCTTTCGGGAGAAGAGCTTGAAGCCGTATGGACGCTTCGCAGAGCGCTCGCAAACAAGGGAACGCAGGAAACGACCGAAATTGTAATAGATCATCTTGCACATACGAGAAACAATAAAGAATTCATAGAAGTAATCAGAAAGACGATGAGGGACTAAAAGCTTAAAATGGATTTAAAAAAGATTTTTATTAGGGACGCTTGCCCGACAAAGATAGGCGGGCAGGCAATACTTGAGGGTATAATGATGCGTGGTGCGGACAGAACCGCCACATGCGTCCGTTTTCCGAACGGAGAGCTTCATATGAAAACGGAGCTTTTGCCAAAGTCGAGCAGATGGATGAAGCTGCCCATAATCAGAGGTGTTGTCGCATTTGTAAATTCGCTTGTTTCGGGAACCAAGACCTTGATGTATTCCGCAGATATTTTGGAGAGCTATGACGGTCCGGATGCCATTGAATTTGAGCAGGATAAGCTTGAAATGTGGATGGAAAAGAAGTTCGGAAAAGAAAAATCATGGACGATCATGATGTATTTTTCGGTAGTGCTGGCGATCGTTATGACAGTGGGGCTTTTTATAATACTGCCGACAGCCGTTATGAATATCCTGCAAGGGTTTATTAAAAGCAAGCTTGTACTTAATCTTACGGAGGGTATTCTCAGAATATGTATGTTTGTCATTTATGTTGCGGCAATAAGGCAGATGCAGGACATAAAGCGAGTATTTATGTTCCACGGAGCGGAGCATAAGTGTATTCATTGCTATGAAAACGGGCTTGAGCTGACTCCGGAAAATTGCAGTGAGTTTTATACATTGCATCCAAGATGCGGGACAAGCTTTTTGATGTTTGTGATGGTAATCTCGTTAATACTGTTTTCGCTTCTCGGCTGGCCCAATTTGTTTTGGCGTGTAGTATCGAGACTGCTCCTTATACCTGTGGTGGCAGGGCTTTCATATGAGCTGCTTAAATGGGCAGGGCGCTCGGACAATATTGTGGTGAAGGTATTGTCTCTTCCGGGATTGTATATGCAGAAGCTAACCACATGCGAGCCTGAAACGGAGCAGCTTGAGGTGGCGATTGCGGCTATGAAAGCGGTGCTTGTGAGCCCGGAAACACCTGTATTTGAAGGACGCTGCGATAAGGACGGAAAGCCTTTGAGCGATGCAGGCTACAGAGGCGGGGAGCCTGAAAAGCTGTAAGAGTGAAGCGGAAGAGAGAATAGGCAGCAGAGCATAAGAGCAAGGAACGATAAAAGAAGGAACGAGAATGGGAATGTTAGTAAGAGATGTACTTGCGCTGGGGGTGAAGAGCCTTGCGGAGGCAGGTATAGAATCGAATAAATATGATGCGGAAGAGCTTTTCTGTTTTATGAACGGTCTTGAGCGAAGCAGGCTGTTTATGGAATGGTCAAAGGAAGTGGACGAAAAAACAATTGAAAAATATTTTGAATTTATCGACACAAGAGGGAGCGGAATGCCGCTTCAATACATTACAGGTCATCAGGAATTCATGGGGCTTGATTTTAAAGTGAATGAAAGCGTTTTGATACCGAGACAGGATACGGAGGTGCTTGTTTCGGAAGCTTTGGCGATTATAGACGGCGGCAAGAACCGAAAAGTGCTTGATCTTTGTACAGGCAGCGGCGCTATAGGGATATCGATAGCAAAGCTTGCCTGCGGAGCAGTGGTGACGGCGACCGATATAAGCAGGGAAGCGCTTGCCGTTGCGGAAGAAAATGCCAAGCTGCTCGGAGCAAAGGTGAATTTCTCGCAGGGAGATTTATTTGAAGCGGTACATAAAAAAATCGGCAAAGCTAAATTTGATGTGATTATTTCAAACCCTCCATATATCAGAAGAGAGGTTATCGGAACGCTCATGCCGGAGGTGCGTGAGCACGAGCCGCATATTGCGCTTGACGGAGGGAATGACGGGCTTGATTTTTATCGCAGGATTATAGAAGCGGCACATGAGTATTTGAACAGCGGAGGTGTACTGCTTCTTGAAATAGGGCATGACCAAGCGGCGGATATTGCCGAGCTTGCGGCGGCGGTGTGCAGACCGAGCGGAAAGAAGAAAAAAAAGCACGAACCGGAGGAAATGCAGTCGGTATATGCACCGGTGCATATAGTTAAAGATCTGGCAGGGCTTGACCGTGTGGCGATATTGCACTTAATGCAGTAAATGAAGAATTGAAATTGACAGGATATTTAAAATTTTGCGAAAAACAAAACTAAATATCTGTTAAATCCTTAAAATATCAATGCTTTTGGGAAACAGCGAGATTTTAAGCAATAATTTAAGGCGATTGACGAACAATTAACGAAAAATGCTTTGACTTTTATATATGAAAGTGATAACATACAAATTGGTGCGTGCCGTTGATGATATCATAATATCGTCATACCTTTAGAGCACTAAAGCGTATCGAAGCATGTAGATATCGAGCACTTAAAACAGAGCTCAGGCTTCGGAATTAGAGATATGCGCAAGAGAAAAAAGGCTCTTGGTGTCGGTATAAGGCAGATTGCATGGTAATGGCACATTTAACACACCGAAAACGCAATAATTTTTCAAATTTCCAGGAGGCAGAAATGGACGAAACACTTAACAAGAAGAAGGGTTTTAAGATCCCTTCGACACCGGTGCTTATGTTCATCATGATTGTTGTTCTTGCTATTTTAACTTATGTTATCCCGGCAGGAGAATTTGAACGAGTAATTGATGAAACAACCGGAATTGCAGCTATTGATGTAAGCACATTCCATTACATCGATAAGAACCCAACAGGTCCTTTTGAAGTATTCAAGGACATTTACGATGGAATCGTAAGCGCAGCTGACCTTATTTTCCTTATCTTTATCGGATGCTGGGTAGCTATTATCCTTACTGAAATCGGTGCGTTCACAGGTTTCATTAACTGGGTTAGAAGAAAGCTCAAGAGCAAGACTTATCTCCTTATTCCGGGATTCCTCGCAATCTATGCACTCGATGGTTTCCAGGGTGAAATGGAAGGTCTTTACCCACTCATCGGTGTATTCATCGGTATGGCTATTTCAGTAGGTTACGATGCTATCGTAGGTGTTGTTGTATCGGCAGTAGCAGCAGTAGTAGGCTTCAATGTCGGCGGTATCAGCTTCTATAATACAGGTATCGCTCAGACACAGGCAGGACTTCCGCTTTTCTCAGGTCTCAGCTTCAGATTTGTTGTACTCGTAATCACAACAGCAGTTTGGATTGCTTATACATTATGGTATGGCGCAAGAATTAAGAAAGACCCAAGCAAGTCAGTAGTATATGATCTTGACTTCAGCGAAGTTGCATCAGACATGTCAGACGAAGAAGCACCTTTCACACCGCAGCATGTAATTTCACTTTTATTATTCATCGGAGTAATTATCTGGTTCGTATATGCTTGCCAGAAGCTCGGTTGGTACTTCACAGAAATGTCAGCCGTATATATCATCCTTGCTATCGTACTCTGCATCATCAATAAGATTGATACAGACAGAGCTCTCGGATACCTCGTTGATTCATTCGCAGGCATGGCATCGGGATGTATCGTAATCGGTATGGCAAGAAGCCTTAGCCTTGTTCTTAATCAGGCTGGTATCAGCGATACAATCGTATATGCTCTTTATCAGTGCATTAAGACACTCCCAAGCTGGCTCACTGCATCAGGTCTCTACTTCTTACACTTACTTCTCGGATTTATCATGCCTTCAGCATCAGGTATGGCATCAACTACAATGCCTATCATCGCTCCTGTAGCTGACCTCGCAGGTGTAACAAGACAGACAGCAGTTCTTGCATACAGCTTAGGACATGGTTATTCACAGCTTCTCTGGCCTACAAGCAGTATTCCTATTATCTGCGGACTTTCAAGAATTCCGCTCGGAAGATGGTACAAGTGGTTTATGCCGCTCTTCGTTATCATTTCAATAGTTATCTGCTTAATCCTCACATTCTGTACAATTACTCAGTGGGGTATCGGCCTCCAGTAAGAGGATACATATTGAAAATAAAGGCGGCATCCGCAAGCAGCGTGTGCTGCCTTTGCATATGACCATAAAATATAAAGGAGAACGAAAAATGGCTTTAAACAAGAATATCGACATTGCAGTCGAAAAGAATTTTGACGCACTCGTAAAAGACTTGCAGTCACTCATTCAGATTAAGAGCGTATATGATGAAGAAAAGCCGGGTATGCCTTTCGGTGAAGGCTGTGCGGCAGCTTTAAACAGAGCTCTTGAAATCTGTGAAAGCCTCGGATTCCGTACAAAGAATTTTGACAACTATGTTGGATATGCGGAAATCGGTGAGGGCGAAGAAATGCTCGGAGTGGTTGTCCATGTCGATGTTGTTCCGGAAGGAAACGGCTGGGTAGAACCTCCGTATGCGGCAAATATAGTTGACGGCGTTATGTACGGAAGAGGAACTGTTGATGATAAGGGCCCTGCTGTATCATGTATATACGCTGTAAAGGCTATCTACGATGCAGGTCTTATTCCTAATAAGAGGATCAGATTTATCTTCGGAGCAGATGAAGAAACAGGCTGGAGAGATCTCGAACATTATATGGAAATCGGAGAAGAAATCCCGACTTATTCAATCGCACCGGATGCAAACTTCCCTGTAATCTTTGCAGAAAAGAGTATGCTCGGATTTGACCTCGTAATGGATAAAAAGGCTGCCGGAATCGAAGAAATCACAGGCGGAAACGCTGTAAATGCAGTTCCGGATCACTGCAAGGCTGTAGTAACGGACAAGGCAGGCAATAAGGTAGAAGTAGAAATGACAGGTGTGGCTGCACATGCAAGTCTTCCGGAGCTCGGCGAAAACGCTATTTCAAAGCTTATGGGTGAGCTTTATAAGAAGCATGAAGCAGGCGAAATTGACTGCCCTCTCGCTGTGTTCTATAACGATAAGATTGCTATGGATTACAACGGAAACAACTTCAATGTTAACTGTGAAGATGAAAGCGGAAACCTTACAATGAATGTAGGTCTTGCCGGAATCGACGGAGATAATGTTGTACTTGGCGTGGATGTAAGATGTCCTGTAACTCACGATTACAATGCTGTTGTTGCAAATATCAAGGCACAGGCAGCTGAATACGGCGTAACTCTTACAAACGATTATGCAACAGATCCGCTTTATATGGAAAAGGACAGCGAGCTTGTTAAAACACTTATGAGCGTATATCAGGAAATTACAGGTGATATGAGTGAGCCTATCGCAATAGGCGGAGCAACTTTTGCAAGAGCAGTACCAAACGCTGTAGCTTTCGGCGCACTTCTTCCGGGTCGTCCGCTTACAGAGCATCAGGCAAATGAGCATGTTGTACTTGATGACCTTATGCTCATCACTAAAATATATGCACAGGCAATAGCAGCACTCGTGCAGTAAATTAACCTGCTGCGGTAATTTCAGATACGAAGCTGCTGAAATCAGCGGCTCTTGATTAACAACAATATAAAATATGTTAAAAATGCCCACCGCTAAGCGGTGGGCATTTGCTTTCTGTTTTGTGCAGACTTTTTCAAGGATATTGCGTGAGATGCGCAAATAAATCGAAAAAGGCTATTTGTTTTCACTTGCGGCTCTAAGAGTATCGATAAAGCCGGAGTATTTGTCATCGATTTCTTCGGCAGTCCATTCATAATGGCGGCTGAGTGCGGGCTTTATTATATCCATATCCTGCGATATGATTGCGTTCAAAATATCGAGGATATAGTCTTTTGAAGCGTCGATGTTCGTTTTGTACCATGGGATGTTTTCGGCATTTGCAAAACGAATGTTTTCTTTATAAAGCGTCATTATCGAAGAATGAAGGAATCTGAAGAGCTTATTTTCTTCGATGGTGAGAATCAAATCATGCATTTCCGAATCTATATCTGCGATTTCATCATATGTTTCCGATGCTTGGAGACGCTCTTCAAGCGCACGGAATTTGGCAACATCGTTTGGATCGTGGCGCTCTGCATAATAAGAGAGAGAATTAAGCTCAAAAGCGTATCTGAGCCATGTGAGGTCAGACATCTTACATTGTTCAAAAACAAATACAAGAGACAGAAGATCCTTGCTCGTTTCTTCAAGATGATTAGCAATATAATTGCCGTCACCTTGGCGAATTTCAAGGAGACCTTGAGCTTCAAGGAATTTGAGTGCTTCTCGAATGGAAGTTCGTGATACCTGATAAAGCTCTGCAAGCTCTCGCTCCGGCGGAAGCTTATCGCCGACCTTGAGCTGACCGTATAAAATCATTTTTTTAATTTCATCAACGATATACTGATGATTGTTTCTGTTCTTAATTGGCTCGTACATCTCCAACTGTTCCTCTCCGTAAAATACAATAAATCCATAAAATTGCCAAGTGCATACAACACGGAACACTGCATGATATGTATGCGAGATGGCTAAAAATATACTTTTGCAAAAATTGAAATACTTATTT
>CAYRZK010000033.1:0-7618 GCA_964428785.1 uncultured Oscillospiraceae bacterium
ATGCCATATTGTTTCTTACATCGCCGCAAAACGCTACCTTCACCTTGTTAAGAGGCTTATTTACATGCTCTTCTATTGTCAGCATATCGGCAAGTATCTGTGTCGGATGATCCACATCGGTAAGCCCGTTAAAGACCGGGACTCCGGAGTGCTTCGCAAGCTCCTCCACCACTTTCTGATCGAAGCCTCGGTATTCGATGCCGTCAAAAAATCTTCCGAGCACCTTTGCCGTATCTTCAAGAGATTCTTTTTTACCCATCTGCGACGAGCCCGAATCGAGAAATGTCACATGCGCACCCTCGTCATGTGCCGCCACCTCAAACGCACATCTTGTTCTCGTCGAAGTCTTTTCAAACAAAAGCACAATATTCTTGCCCTTTAAGGCTTTTCCGCATATTCCGGCACGCTTCTTTGCTTTAAGGTCATGTGCAAGATCAAGCATATATCTTATCTCCTCCGTTGAAAAATCAAGAAGCGTAAGAAAGCTTCTGCCTTTCAAATTCACTGCCATATTATTCATAGTCTCCTTTTTACTTTTTCGTTATATGCTTATTCTGTACAGGCAATCAAAAAACATGCGATGCAAAAATAACATATAAAAGTGCAGCTATGCCGATTTGATTTTAAGTGATAAGCTTTTTTGTTATTCAATAAATATCGCTTTGGATATTTATTGAATAACAAAAGCGGTATTTATTCAAGATTTTGAATAAATACCGCCTGTGCATGTTTATATTTGATTTCTTTCTTATGTATTGCTATGTTGCCAAAGCAGCTCCGTTACATCGGATTTTTGTAAAATTTTAAATCATCAGCATCACTTCTTATTTGCATCATTCTTTTTTGGCGGACGCTGCCCATGAAACTGATAATAACACACCTCAAGGCGACCGTTATAAAGCTTGCGTCTCCTGTCTGCCGGGCGTCCGAATATCCTGTCCTCAGCTTCCTTATCCGTCGTTACCATAAAAAGAGACCATGTCGGATTTTCATTTAAAAATTTATTATATGCTTTGTATATCGCCTTTATCGCCTTGGCTTCTCCTATTCGTTCTCCGTAAGGCGGATTTGATACAAACACTCCCGAAACGAGCTCATCATCATTAGCTTCTGAAGTTATCATTCCGGCGCTGTAAAAAGCATCTGCTGCCGTTCTCGCAGTGAAATCGGCAATATCAAGCCTCTTTATCGCTATGCAATCATCCACTCCCGCTTCTTCCGCATTGCGGCGTGCTGCGGATACCGCTTTGCCATCTATATCCGAGCCGAAAATACGAAGCTTCGCATCATAGTCTATCGAATCATATGCAATGCGCCTTTCCTCTCGCCACAGCTCTTTCGGTATAGCTTCCCACTCCTCCGAAACAAATTTTCTTCCGAGTCCCGGCGCTATATTTCTTCCTATCATCGCCGCTTCTATCGGTATCGTACCCGAACCGCAGCACGGATCGACAAGTATTCTGTCTTTGTTCCAGAATGACAGCTGCACCATAGCCGCAGCAAGCGTCTCTTTTATAGGTGCATCCACCGTGCTCACCCTGTAACCTCGTTTATGCAGCCCGGCACCTGTTGTATCGAGCGTTATCGTCGCTCTGTCCTTGAGAAGTGTCACCTTGACCTCGTGTTCAGCTCCGGTTTCCGGCAGGATGTCAAGCCCGTATACCTCAGAAAGCCTTGACGCAACTGCTTTCTTTACAATCCTCTGACATGCCGGCACACTGCTCAGCTTCGACTTGACTGACGATCCGGTGACTGTAAATTTACCGTCGATAGGAATCCATTCTTCCCAAGCTATACCCTTCACCTGCTGGAACAGCTCTTCAAATTCGAGCGCCGTAAACTCTGCCATCTTAACAAGCACTCTGTCCGCACATCTCAGCCACAAATTGCTCCTGACAATAGCTCTTTCATCGCCCATATATGTGATCTTGGCATCTTCCGATTTGATTATTCTGTATCCGAGATTTTCAATTTCTCTCTTTACAACAGCTTCTATTCCGAATGTTGCGGTTGCTATAAGTTCGAGCTTCATACTGTTCCTTTCTCAGTAAAAGAGGGTGCTCCGAAAGGTCATAGCTGCCGACCCTTGAGAATGCCACCCTCTGTTGTTTCTGTCTGTTTCTATAAATAAGGCTTCCTTCTGTTCATTGCGTTATTCTCTATCTTTTCGATTTGATCAAGCGCTTTTCCTGTGCCTATTGCCACACATGATTTCGGATTTTCCGCAATGTTTACATTTATGCCTGTTCTCTCTTCGATTCTCTTTGATATACCACGCAGGAGCGCTCCGCCGCCGGTTATCATAATGCCGACATTACTGATATCTGCCGCAAGCTCAGGCGGTGTTCTTTCGAGAACATTATGAACGGCATCGCTGATAGTCTTGAGCGGCTCGTCAAGTGCTTCGAGCATATCCTTCGATGTGATTTCGATAGTCTTTGGAAGTCCTGTAACAAGGTCACGCCCACGGCACTCTCTCGTCACTACTTCCTCTTCCGGATACGCTGTACCGATCGTGGACTTTAAATCCTCGGCAGTCCTTTCACCGATATAGAGCTTGTACTCTTTTCTCATATATTTAATAATAGCTTCGTCAAACTTATCGCCTGCTATTTTAACGGAAGCGCTTGCAACAATGCCGCCGAGTGAAATAACTGCAATATCCGTCGTGCCGCCGCCTATATCTATTACCATAACGCCGTCAGGCTTGGAAATGTCAAGACCTGCTCCTATAGCCGCCGCAATAGGCTCTTCCATCAGGAATACAGATTTTCCGCCGGCTGCCATAGCAGCCTCCTTAACGGCTCTCTTCTCGACTTCTGTCACTCCGCTCGGCACACAGATCATAATTTTAGGCTTAAAAAATCTTCCTCCGCCGCATGCCTTTCTTATAAAATGCTTGAGCATTCTTTCGGTTATATCATAATCAGAAATCACACCGTCACGCAGCGGTCTTACCGCAACGATATTCGCAGGTGTTCTTCCGAGCATAAGCCTTGCTTCTTCTCCTACAGCAAGAATTTCGTTCGTATCCTTATTTATCGCCACTACCGACGGCTCATCAAGTACGACACCTTTCCCCTTTATATAAACAAGCACATTCGCCGTACCTAAATCTATACCTACTTCATCCGTAAATCCCATGTCTCGTCTCCTTACTTAAATATTTGCATCCTTTATATTATATATTTTTCCGCCCAAAAATACAATAAGAAAGCCACCATATCATCAAATTTTCAGAGGAAGGCTTTCTTGATATTCCGAAAATATCTTAAGCGATATTTTCTACATAATAAGAAAGTCGGCTATGCCCATTAAACTTTCAACAGTAGACTTTCTTGATATTCCGGAGATATCGCAAGCGATATCTTCGGAATAATAATCATATTACTATTGTAGGCAGCTTCTTCATCAATCATATACCACATGCTCCGAAAATAGTACGCATATACGAAAGCCTCTCATCATATACTGCACTAAAGGTTCGACAAAACATTCAGGATGGTGTGATTCATATGAAAGATTATATCGAAGAAAGAGTGCTTGAGCTTGCCCGTTACATAGTCGAAACCAAGTCTACGGTACGGGGCGCAGCACAAAAATTCAAGGTTTCCAAATCTACCGTACATAAAGATATAACGGAACGACTGCACGAAATCAATCCCGCTCTTGCAGCAGAGGTCAAAACAGTTCTCGAAAGCAACAAAGCCGAGCGCCACATCAGAGGCGGCATCGCCACACGAAAAAAATATTTGCACAGGCACTGAAGACACCGGCAGCTTTAAAGCACTCTCAGGCTTTACGATTCTGCAATCAGGGCTCTAAACAGCCCTTTTTATATTGCCGTCATTGCAGCAGTCTAAAGGTCGGAAATAAGCTCATCCACCTCTTCATTTGTCGTGCTCCATGAGCATACAAATCTCACAGCTTCCCTGCCGTCAGGCATCCATGCCCAGTGCTGGAACACATATTTTTCACGCAAACGCTCCGCCGTTTCTCTGTCGAATATAGGAAAAAGCTGATTGCTCGGAGACTCCGAGAAAAATTCGATATTTTTCGCTTTCATGCCTGCACGGATACGCCCTGCCTTCTCATTGGTCGCCGCCGCCACTTCAAGATAAAGCTCATCCTTGAACATTTCCTCAAACTGCACGCCGATCAGCCTGCCCTTGGCAAACATGCCGCCACGCTGCTTGATCATAAATCTGAAATCTTCTTTGAGCTTCTCATTCACAATTACCATGGCTTCGCCGAATAAAAATCCGTTCTTTGTGCCTCCTATGTAAAACGCATCAAAAATATTCGGTAAATCTTCAAAAGTAAGGTCATTACCCTCCGCCGTAAGTGCCGAGCCGAGCCTTGCTCCATCCATGAAGAAATAAAGCCCATATTCGTCGCACACAGCTCTCAGCGTCTTGAGCTCTGCCTTTGTATAGATCGTCCCTAATTCCGTTGTATTTGATATATAAAGCAGCCTCGGCTTTACCATATGCTCATCCGCATGTTCTTCACACACAGCTCTCACGCTCTCCGGCAGCACCTTGCCTTGCACAGCAGGCACAGTGATGACCTTATGACCGCTCGATTCGATAGCTCCGGTTTCATGCACATTTATATGTCCGGTTACAGCCGAAACCGCCGCCTCATACGGTCTCAGCCACGCTGCTATTGCCGTCGTATTCGCAATAGTACCGCCTACCATCATATGAACATCAGCTTTTTCGTTCCCTATTCTTTTTTTAATAAGCTTAATCGCATTAAAGCAATGCTCATCCATGCCGTAGCCATCATGGTGCTCGTAATTTGTTTTTACAAGAGCCTCAAGTACTCTCGGATGTGCACCTGCACTGTAATCGCTTGTGAAATAAATCATTTTGTTCTCTCCTCATCCATTCTCATATCCGTAAACACTGTACAAATATATATTACAAGGCAAGCGCTGCGCCTCATACTGTGACAAAAACGGCATAGCGCCTATCGCCTCATCGATATGCCTTGCTGTAATTATACACTTTGGTGCTTTTCACCGCAATAGTTCAATGATGCTTGCCCTAATTTAATGTTTGCGGCAATATACCGAGTATTATGCCAGTACAGCCGCAATACAAAGCACCGCCGGCACTGTAATAAGCAGTATAAGCATCAGCTTCCATATAAACTTTAAAAACGCTCCGTAAGATATGCGTCCTATCGCAAGCGCTCCCATCAGTACACCGCTTGTAGGCGTTATGAGATTGACAATACCGCTTGCCGATTGATATATAGTAATCACAAGGTCTCTTCCCACGCCGACAAAATCGGCGATCGGCGCCATAACAGGCATCGACAGCGCCGCAAGCCCGGATGTTGACGGTACAAGAAGCGATAATAGCATGAAGAATACAAATGATATCAGCGAAAACGCCGTACCGCCGAGCGATTGCAGGCTTTCCTCGCCGACATGAAGTATTGTTGCAGTCATCCCGCCGTTATTCATCACAACGGCAATACCTCTCGTAATTCCTATTATTATCGCTACTCCGAGCAAATCCTTCGCACCGCCGAGAAAAATCTCCGTAAATTTACTTTCGTTCCACTGCCAAATTATCGCACACAGGATAGAGCCAAGCAGGAACAGCACCGTAATATCAGAAAACCACCAATCTCCGAGAGGCGTAATACTTCCAAGCAGCTTTCCGACAAACGGAAGCTCCGCAAGCCATTCTGCCAAGTGCTCAAACACAAAAATATTAAACTTCGCCGCCCATGGTATCACACCGAGGATCATAATTCCGAAGCACAGTACAAACAACGCAAGCGTTGTTTTCTGTCTGCCGCTCATACCATCGGTGCTTGCGCCTGCCTGCTCCACTCCCGATCCTGTCACTGCCGCATCGCTGTTTTCGTTTCCTCCGAGAAAATGTATTTCGTTTTCCCTGCGCATGTGTGCCACTACCGAGCGCTCCGGATTTTTTTCGACCATCCTTGCATATCTCATTACATATACTATGCCTATTGTCATGGTTAAAGCCAAAATAATAAGCCTCAGCACTATGCCCTCACCTATCGAAATGCCTGCAAACCCCGATGCAATCCCCGTTGCAAACGGATTTACCGTAGAGCCGAGACAGCCGATCCCGGCACCCACAAATACTACCGCCATGCCGGTCACAGCATCGAAGCCTGCTGCAATAAATATCGGTATGATGAGTACATAAAAGGCTATTGTTTCCTCCGACATGCCGAAAACCGTTCCGCCAAGCCCAAATATCAGCATCAGAATAGGTATCATTACCGTCTCACGCCCTTTGAAACGGCGTACTATACTTCCTATCCCTGCATCAATCGCTCCCGTTTCCGTAACCACCGCAAGAAATCCGCCGATAACAAGAATAAAAAGAATTATATCGACCGCATTAAAAAAGCCCTCTATCGGCGCTGCAAGTACTTCCCACAGACCTTGCGGATTTTGCTCGACTCGTCTGTATGTTCCCGGTATAGGTTCGAGCACCGATGCTGTCTCATCCGCATATTCGTATGCTCCTGCCGGGACTATCCATGTCAGCACCGCAATCGCAATGATTATTAAAAACAGTATTGTATATGCGCTCGGCATCCTGAATTTGTTCATAAAAAACCTCCGTAACACGAACTCTGTATAAGTCACATATATATGGTTCGCATTTGCGGAGGTATTATTCACATCAATTATCCGTATCTGAATTTGCTTTATCTGTCAAGCTCTGCAAGCTCGTCCGTTTCTTCGTTTGGAAGTATACCGATATTTGTTATATCAAACGGTGTGATCTGATATACAAAATAATTAAGCCAGTTGCTGAAAAGCATATTTGCCGAGCTTCTCCAGCTTACGATCGGCTTCTTGGTATCATCATCGTTCGGATAATAGTTAGCCGGTATTTTTATCTGCTTACCTGCATTCTTATCACGCAGATATTCGTTCTGCAATGTGTCCCAGTCATACTCGCTGTGTCCGGTAATATATATCTGCTTGCCCTGCTTTGTTGACATCGCATACACACCGGCTTCTTCCGATGAAGCAAGTATTTTAAGCTCCGGTACCTTTTCTATATCTTCACGCCTTACTGTCGTATGTCGTGAATGAGGTACCATAAACACATCATCAAAGCCACGGAAAAGTATCGAATACTTGTGGTCAAGCGTATGTGGGAACACACCGAACATTTTTTCCGAAAGGCTTATCTTAGGTACTCCGTGATGATAGTAAAGTCCTGCCTGCGCCGCCCAGCATATATGCATTGTGCTTGTCACATGCTTTTTCGTCCATTCCATGATTTCACAAAGCTCGTCCCAGTAGTCCACCTCGTCAAATTCAAGGTTTTCAACCGGCGCTCCCGTAATAATCATACCGTCAAAATTTCTGTGCTTTATCTGATCGAATGTCTTATAAAATGTTTCAAGATGCTCTTCTGATGTGTTTTTTGAGTCATGACCTTCCATTTTGAGCAGCGTCAGATTTACCTGAAGTGGCGTATTTCCGAGAAGTCGTGTGAGCTGAGTCTCTGTCGCAATCTTTGTCGGCATCAGATTGAGTACCACGATTTCAAGCGCTCGTATATCCTGAGTAGTTGCTCTATGCTCGGTCATTACAAATATATTC
>CAYRZK010000034.1:0-7507 GCA_964428785.1 uncultured Oscillospiraceae bacterium
GACTTGCAGTTTGAACGGGCTGCGGAGCTGCGTGACCGTATTTTTGAATATAAGGTAAGATTATAGTTGTGTTTTTCGGGGTAATGATATATTCGGAAAACAGCACTGCCGAAGGCAGCAGAAAGGAACAGGGCGATGCCTGATAAAATAGTAATAAAAGGTGCGAATGAGCACAATCTTAAAAATATCGATGTGGAAATCCCACGAGATAAGCTTGTGGTTTTGACAGGGCTTTCGGGATCAGGAAAATCATCCCTTGCATTTGATACAATATATGCAGAGGGACAGAGGCGCTATATGGAAAGCTTATCGTCGTATGCACGCCAGTTTTTGGGACAGATGGAAAAACCGGATGTAGAGTATATCGAAGGACTTTCTCCGGCTATTTCGATCGACCAGAAAACAACCAATAAAAACCCAAGGTCAACGGTGGGAACGGTAACGGAGGTGCACGATTACCTGAGACTGCTTTATGCAAGAATCGGCATACCTCATTGTCCGGTGTGCGGCAAAGAAATTTCAAGCCAAAGCGTAGATCAGATTGTCGATACCATCATGGAGATGCCGGAGGGGACGAGAGTAATCGTCATGGCGCCGGTAGTGAGACAGCAAAAAGGACAGCATGAGAAAATTCTCGAAAGAATAAAGCGTGAAGGCTTTACAAGAGTAAGGGTAGACGGAGAGACATATCAGCTTGAAGAGGATGAAATCAAGCTTGAAAAGACCTTCAAGCATACGATAGAAATAATAGTTGACCGTATAATTGTAAAACCGGGTGCAGACAGCAGGCTTGCCGAGGCTGTTGAGCTTTCGATAGCGAACGGAGACGGGCTTGTGCAGGTGCAGGTGCAATTTCCGAAGAATGTTGCGGACACGGCAGAGCCCAAGGAATTTACATTCAGCACGAAATTTGCATGTCCTGATCACGGTATAGGCATAGAAGAAATGGAGCCGAGACTTTTTTCGTTCAATGCGCCTTTCGGAGCATGTCCGGAGTGCAACGGGCTTGGATTTACGCATAAGATAGATGTAGACCTTATCGTACCGGATAAAGAGCTGCCGCTTCTTGACGGCGCAATGAAAAAAGTGTTCATGTTCATAGAATACACGAGTTATTACAAAAAAATCGCAAGGGTACTTGCCGAAGAACAGGGAGTTGACATAGATAATACACCGTTTAAGGCGCTGCCGAAAAAATATCTTAAGGATTTCCTTTATGGTACGGGCTTGAGACGCTTGAAGTATGAATATGTCGGCAGCAACGGAAAGGTTCAAAAGCGTGACCATACATATGAGGGCGTACTCACGAGCCTCGAAAGGCGTTATCGTGATACGAATTCCGAAATGTATAAGGAATATATGGAAAAATATATGCACATGAACAAATGCAGTGTGTGCAACGGAGCAAGGCTCAAGCCGGAGGTGCTTGCGGTAACTGTCGGCGGCAAAAATATTGCGGAATTGTCCGATATGTCGATAAGCGATATTCTCGTATTCCTCGATGAAATGGAGCTGAGCGAAAAACACAGGCTTATAGGGCACCAAATTATCAAGGAAATAAAGGCAAGATTGCAATTCCTGGCGGATGTAGGGCTTGATTACCTTACACTTTCAAGATCGGCAGCTACGCTGTCCGGCGGTGAATCACAGCGAATCAGACTTGCAACACAGATAGGTTCGAGCCTTATGGGAGTCCTGTATATTCTTGATGAGCCGTCTATCGGGCTTCATCAGCGTGATAATGAGAAACTGCTGGCAACGCTGCGTCAGCTTACCGATATAGGAAATACGCTGATAGTTGTTGAACATGATGAAGATACGATGCGTGCGGCGGACTATATCGTTGATATAGGTCCGGAGGCAGGCATCAACGGCGGAGAAGTAGTGGCTGTTGGAACGATAGAGGATATTATGGCTTGTGAAGAATCTCTCACAGGACAATATCTTATAGGAAAGAAAAAGATTGAGGTGCCTGCGGTGCGCCGTGAGGGAAACGGCAAGGCGATAAAAATAATAGGAGCTGCCGAAAACAATCTCAAGAATATTGATGTTGAGATACCTCTTGGCAAATTTGTATGTGTTACCGGTGTTTCAGGCTCCGGAAAATCCTCGCTTATAAATGAGATACTGTACAAATCGCTTGCAATGCAGGTGAACGGAGCAACAAAGGATCGCCCCGGAAAGCATAAGAAGATTACCGGCGTTGAAAATGTTGATAAGATAATCAATATAGACCAGTCTCCGATAGGTAAAACGCCTCGTTCAAACCCTGCGACATATACGGGCGTATTTACAAATATAAGGGATCTGTTTGCATCGCTGCCCGAAGCAAAGCTGAGGGGCTTTGAAAAGGGAAGATTCAGCTTTAATGTGAAAGGCGGACGCTGCGAAGCGTGCAGCGGCGACGGAATTATCAAGATCGAAATGCATTTCCTGCCGGATGTTTATGTGCCTTGTGAAGTGTGCAAGGGCAAGAGATATAACCGTGAAACGCTTGAGGTGAAGTACAAGGATAAGAGCATTTTTGATGTGCTGGATATGGATGTTACGACGGCGCTGAAGTTTTTTGAAAATCTTCCGTCGATAAAGCGTCATTTGCAAACGCTTGAAGAGGTGGGACTCGGATATATCAAGCTCGGACAGCCGTCCACACAGCTTTCAGGCGGAGAAGCACAGCGTATCAAGCTGGCATCGGAGCTTTCCAAAAAGAGCACCGGGAGAACGCTATACATATTGGATGAGCCTACTACAGGACTGCATTTTGCCGATGTTGACAAATTGCTCCAGGTACTTGACAAATTGGTGGATGCAGGTAATACTGTAGTTGTTATTGAGCATAATCTTGATGTTATAAAGCGTGCTGATTACATAATAGATCTCGGCCCTGAGGGCGGATATCGTGGAGGCACGATCGTAACGACAGGAACGCCGGAGGAAGTAGCTCAATGTGAACATTCATATACCGGACAGTTCCTGAAGAAGATGCTGTAATCGGCATAATATTGCAGATAAGACGATTTAAGGAGAAAAAATGGTTAATGATAATAAGCCGGGGCTTAATCTGACGATGCTTACCGATTTTTATGAAGTAACGATGGCAAATGGTTACTTTGAAACGGGAATGGCGGACAATATCGCATATTTCGATATGTTTTTCAGAAAGGTGCCCGACGGAGGCGGATTCGCTATTATGGCAGGGCTGGAGCAGGTTATCGAATATCTTGATAATCTCAGCTTTACAGAGGAGGATATAGAATATTTGAGAAGCAAAGGGATTTTTTCCGAAGCATTCTTGGATTATTTGAAGAATTTTAAATTTGAATGTGATGTGTGGGCTGTGCCGGAGGGCACTCCGATATTTCCGGGAGAGCCGCTTGTTACGGTGAGAGGCCCTGTGATTCAGGCACAATTTGTCGAAACGATGATCCTGCTTGTCATAAATCATCAGAGCTTGATAGCGACAAAAGCAAACCGTATAGTGAGAGCGGCAAGAGGCAGAAACGTCATGGAATTCGGTACACGGCGTGCACATGGCACTGCGGCAGCTGCTTACGGCGCTCGTGCCGCATATATTGCGGGCTGTGCGGGGACTGCATGTGCGATCGCCGATATCAATTTCGGAACACCGGCGCTTGGAACAATGGCGCACAGCTGGGTGCAGATGTTCGACAGCGAATACGAGGCATTCAAAAAATATGCGGAGCTTTATCCTAATAATTGTACGCTTTTGGTGGATACATATAATGTTGTAAAGAGCGGAATTCCGAATGCCATAAGAGTATTCAAGGAATTAAAGCCGAAAAATATGGGTATAAGGATCGACTCCGGAGATATCGCTTATTTGACAAAAAAAGCGAGAATAATGCTGGATGCGGCAGGGCTTAAGGACTGCAAGATAGTTGTATCGAATTCGCTCGATGAATATATCATTCAAGACCTCATATATCAGGGTGCGGAGATTGATTCGTTCGGTGTCGGAGAAAGACTGATAACGGCGAAGTCCGAGCCTGTTTTCGGAGGTGTGTATAAGCTCGTTGCGCTGGAAAAGGACGGTGTGATTACACCTAAGATTAAAATCTCGGAAAATGTTGAAAAGATAACAAATCCGGGCTTCAAATCGCTTTACAGACTGTACGGCAAGCAGACGGGCAAGGTTATTGCCGATGTTATTACGCTTTATGACGAAGAAATGCCGGGAGGCGGAAACGGAGCGCCTTACGAAATCTTCGATCAGAATGCTGTTTGGAAACGAAAGAAGATTACGGATTATGAAGTGCGAGAGCTTCGCACAAAGATTTTTGATAAGGGTGTATGCGTATATAACTCACCGGATATAGAAGAAATCAGGCGGTATTGTGCGGAGCAGGTAGCGACTCTTTGGGATGAGATGTTCAGACTGGAAAATCCGCAGACATATTATGTTGACCTTTCTCATAAGCTTTATGATATGAAAAACAGCCTTATTGAAGAGCATATCGAGAAGTAGTAAAATAAATTTACAGTTACTGGGACTAAAAGTATAAGGAGGACTATATGGCACTTGTAACAACAAAGGAAATGTTTGAAAAGGCTCTTAAAAACGACTATGCGGTCGGAGCTTTCAATGTAAACAATATGGAGATCATACAGGGTATCGTAGATGCAGCCAAGGCTGAAAACGCACCGCTTATCCTTCAGGTATCGGCAGGCGCAAGGAAGTACGCAAGATCAGCTTATCTTATGAAGCTTGTCGAAGCTGCCATCATAGATTCGGGGCTTGATATCGCACTTCATCTCGACCATGGAGAGGATTTTGAGATTTGTAAGAAATGTGTTGATGACGGCTTTACATCTGTAATGATTGACGGAAGCAAGCATGAATTTAAGGAAAATATAGAAATTACAAAGAAAGTCGTTGAATATGCACATGCACACGGCGTTGTTGTTGAGGCTGAGCTCGGAAAGCTTGCAGGAATCGAAGACAATGTTAATGTGGATGCTCGCTCGGCAACATTCACCATTCCGGAGGAAGCAGCCGAATTCGTTGAAAAAACAGGCGTTGATTCGCTTGCGATCGCTATCGGAACAAGTCATGGCGCATATAAGTTTAAGGGTGAGCCTTATCTCGATTACGAAAGACTTAAGGAAATTCACAAGCTTATTCCGAATACACCGCTCGTTCTTCACGGAGCATCGACAGTTCTGCCGGAATTCGTGCAGAAGTGCAATGATTACGGTGGCAACATTCCGGGCGCACAGGGTGTACCGGAAGATATGATCAGAGAAGCTACGAAGTACGGCATATGCAAGGTTAATATCGATACGGATCTCAGACTTGCAATGACAGCGGAGGTAAGAAAATTTATCGCAGAAAACCCTGCGGAGTTTGACCCAAGAAAGTATCTCGGCCCTGCAAGAGATGCGATCCAGGCAATGGTACAGCATAAGATCAGAAATGTACTCAATGCATCAAATACAAGATAGCGAATAAAGGCAGTAATTGGATGCTTGCCCGATAAGGCTCGTATAGGCGGTAATGCGGCGGAAAATGTGATTTTATCATTCCGTAAAATGCATTGCCGCTTTTTTATTTCCAAATGGCTCATATTAAAGGCTATATGCAATGTGCCGGTGTGTGAAAAATGAAATTTATGTGAGGTTCGCTGTGAAGCATATGAGACAATATGCGTCTTTGTGCATTTAAGGTCTGCTGCCTTGGCTTGTAAGGGACTGTAAAAGCGGTGCGACGGTCTGCATAAGTCGGTTGAGATCAGGTAGTTTAGGTGCATTTGAATCGGAATGGCTGTCGATATCTGCATAACTGTTGCCTATGATATCGGAAAAATCATCCGAGCGGATGCCGTAGTTATCGGGAACGGGGAGACTGCTTTGCGGCGTATTGCTTTGACTGAGCGTGCTTTCGAGCATTGTCGGCAGGCTATGTATTACAGCGTTAAGCGCCGCAGGCATGTTTTGCATAGAGCCTGCCATTTTGTTCATTCTTTCCAATGTGTCAACAGCCTGTCTGAGGCTCAAAATCGTATCCGACGCATCATGGAACGAGAGCCTCTGATGGCTGCTATTTCTCGGACGCTGGCGATGCACATCGGCAGGAGCTGCGGCACTTGACGGCATTTTGCCGTAATTGCTCTGCATAAGGAAAAACAGCAGAAGGATTTGCATATTGTTCATGTTGACCTCCGTAAAAAAGAAATTGTGTTATTATAATTCCCGTAATTCCCGATTTGGCACAGCGTTTAGTGCCGTGCCGCAGGCATTGCATGTAAATGACATGAGAGCATGAAATGCAAAATCAAATCGGATGCAGCCAATGCACAGTAAAGAGAATATAAAAACTATATATACAATGTATGCAAAGAAATCTGTAAAAGTGCATATAATGATGGAGAAAGACCGCATAGGCTGTATGACGAGCAGTGTATCATATGCTTCGCATATCGTCGAGTACAGTGAAAACATATAGGCGGTGTTAAAGGGGGAATTTGGATTGGATATAACAAATAAGATGCTGTCCGACTTGGCAGGACAGCTCGGAATAGATGCAGGCAGCGGCACAATAGCAGGAAACAAAGGCGGAGCCGCTTACAGGTCAGGCGGAAATGCCGGCGCAAGCGGTCAAGTTAACATGAATGATGTGAAAAAAATTGCCGACAGCTATAAAGGCAAGAGCGATAGTGAGCTATTGTCCGAAATAGCCAGAGTAAAAGAAACAATAAAGAAAGATAGAAGCTTGTACGAGCAACAGCTCAAAGCTGTGCAGGCACTCAGACCTATGATGAATGTCGAGCAGCGTGCAAGGCTTGATAAAATTATAGAGCTTCTCGGAGATTAAAAACAACCGGAGCTGTTCGCAGTAAGCCAAATTGCGAGCAGCATTTTTGAATGAAGAAAAAATAAAGAGGGTGTTCCGAATGTGCATTTATGATGGACAGCGTGCGGAACACCCTAGTGTGTAAAATTAAAGTCCGGGCTGAAGCAGATACTGAACGAGCTCTTCCGGTGTTGCATCCGATGGTATGTGGTGCTGTCCGGACTGTATGCTGCTTGCGGCGCCGAGTGAATTTACGACAGAAATGAATTCGTCAACACTGTCGATAAGCCCTGCCGCCATGCAGTTTTGTGCGATTACTTCGAGAGATTCGCCGTAGTTCACATATACGGCACAGATTTCCACATCATCTGCGCCGGTATGCACAGGCTGATCGGATTCGCCGTCCTGCGGCGTTACCGCACCGCCTGTAGTGGACGGATCCGCATCCTGAGATGAATTGACTTTGTTTGCATTTTCGCTTGCCAGAGCGACCATTTTCTCCGGATAATTCATAATAACGCTGACACGCCAGAAAACGATTACAGCGGCAAGCAGGAGCACGATGAGCGCAACGAGTATATCATTTTTATCATAAAAAAAATCTTTAACCTTATTCATAACAGCCTCGTAAAAATCATATTTTTCCACAAAAACAAATTTTTCTTATATTCAATTTACCACTAAACGATGCATTTC
>CAYRZK010000035.1:0-7261 GCA_964428785.1 uncultured Oscillospiraceae bacterium
GCATTACATACTCCAAACAACAGAAACAAGAGGTACTTTATTTTGACTAACTGGCTATGGGATATTCAGGGCGGCACGACGCTCGGATTCATATGGGGAATTATGGCACTTGGCCTTTACCTAACATATCGTGTACTTAATTATGCAGACCTTACCGTTGACGGCAGCCTCGCTCTCGGCGGCGCAGTTTCAGCCGTTTGCGTTGCAGCCGGCATGAACCCGGTGCTCGCTGTATGCATCGCCGTTGTCGGCGGCATGATCGCCGGACTTATCACCGGATTTCTTCATACAAAGCTCAGCATTCCGGATTTGCTCGCCGGCATACTCACTCAGTTTGCACTCTATTCGGTAAATCTCCGCATTATGGGCAAAGCGAATTTCGGGCTTTTGAACGAAACGACCATTTTCACGCAAATAAAAGCACTCGGTATTTCATCGAGATGGGCGGGCTTCATCGTAGGTCTTATACTCGCCGTTATACTTATAAATGTCGTTTACTGTTTCTTTGGTACGGAAATAGGCTGTGCTGTCAGAGCTACCGGCAATAACCCTCAAATGGTCAAGGCTATGGGTGCAAATACAAACACATACATCGTCCTCGGACTTGTTGTCGGAAACGGACTTGTTGCCATGTCGGGTGCAATCCTTGCTCAGTACCAGGGCTATGCAGATATCAATATGGGAGTCGGCACCATCGTAATCGGGCTCGCCGCAATCATGATAGGCGAAGTGATATTCAGTAAGCGAACATACAGGCACAGGCTTGCCGGAGTCATCATAGGCTCTGTGGTATACAGAATCATCATCGCATTTGTACTGCGTTTCAGCCTCATGGCAGACCTTCCTATCAAAATCACAACAGACGACATGAAAATGATTACAGCTGTTATTGTAGTCATCGCTCTTGTCGCTCCGAAGATGAAGGAGCAGATGCGTGCAAAGCGTGCAAATGCCGCAATCGGCGCAATAGACACTGATTTTCTTGCAAAGGAGGACGAATAAATGTTAAAAATCAACCATGTATATAAATCATTTAATATCGGTACTCCTGTGCAAAAGGATGCCCTTGTTGACCTGAATCTTCATCTTAATCCCGGTGATTTTGTCACCGTTATCGGCGGAAACGGTGCAGGCAAATCTACTATGCTTAATGCGGCAGCCGGTGTTTTTGGCATTGAAAGAGGCAGCATCGAAATAGCAGGAAAGGATGTAACAAAGGAACCCGAATACAAGCGTGCCGCATATATAGGCAGAGTGTTTCAGGACCCGCTCCTCGGCACTGCCGGCGATATGTGGATAGAGGAAAATCTTGCTTTTGCCCTTCGCCGAGGCAAAACAAGAAGTTTTAAATGGGGAATAAGCAATAAAGAACGGGAAATGTTCCGAGAGCTTCTTAAAACTCTTGACCTTGGACTTGAGGATAGGCTCGCTTCAAAGGTCGGGCTTCTCTCCGGCGGACAGCGCCAGGCATTGACACTTCTTATGGCAACGATTAAAAAACCTCAGCTGCTGCTGCTTGACGAACATACGGCAGCTCTGGATCCCAAGACGGCAGCAAAGGTTCTCTCAATAACAGACAGAATCGTTACCGAAAACAAGCTTACAACAATAATGATCACGCACAATATGAACGATGCCATCACTCACGGCAACCGCCTTATAATGATGAATGCCGGACATATCATATACGATGTTTCCGGCGAAGAAAAGGCAAAGCTTCATGTTTCGGATCTGCTTCATAAATTTGAGCAGGCAAGCGGCAACGAATTTGCAAACGACCGCATGATGCTTGCACGATAAATATCGTTTATACTTTCTCTTAACATTACACATATTGGGAAGTATAATAAAAAACTCGCTTTGGTTTACATTGTATATTCGGTATACTCGTGAATTTATCATGATATCTCCTTTCTCAATACACTAAACCTCGGCGAGTTTTTAGTATCCTTTTACCGTCCTGTTCTTATCGTCATATTAACCGCCGCTTGAAATAAGCTTACCGGCTTTGTTCTGTTTTTTAATCGCAATATATATTGACAAAATTTGCATAGATTGGCAAAATGGTGTTTCATTTCATGAAAGAATATGTTAATATTACTTCTCGTGGTGCATGATTTTATCAGCGATACAGCTGCCATGCGCCGGAATAGTGTTTATTATGTTTAAGCGGAGGATAAAAAATGACAAAACGCAACTTTAAGCAGACTGTAAGCATTACAGGTGCTATGATTGCATTTATGATGGGCTCCGGGTTCGCAACCGGACAGGAGATTCTTCAATACTATGCTGGCTATGGTTTTATGGGCTTATGCGGTATCGGCATCTGCCTTATCCTGCTTACTTATGCCACTGCCGGATTCGCCAGAGCCGGATATCGTGAGCAGTTCGAGCGTACCAATGGTATTTATGAATACTATTTCGGCAAAACTCTCGGCATTATTTTTGATTATTTTGCGGTGGCTTCAATTTACCTTTGTTATATCGTTATGCTTGCAGGCGCAGGTGCAGCTATCAAGCAGCATCTCGGTCTGCCCGTGACAGTCGGCAGTATTTTGATAGGAACATTATCTTGCATAACGGTAATGTTCGGTCTTCAGAATATGGTCAGCATTATCGGTAAAATCGGTCCTATTATGATAGCTCTCGTACTTTTCCTTGCAGTTATAACAATATTAAAAGGCGATATATCAAGCCTTGGTGCAATCAATTCGAGAATTCAAGCCGACGATACACTCATGAGAGCATCAAGCAACTGGTTCATGTCCGCCTGTTCATATCTCGGTATCAGCATCACATGGCTTGCTACTTTTATGGCAGCACTTGGTAAAGATGCTTATAACATTAAAAATGCCACAATAGGCTCTGTTGTCGGTATAACAGTTTTTCTCGGCAGTATGATGCTTATGGTTATCGCTTTCATGCTCAATATAGACGAGCTTGCAAATACAGAAATCCCGACCTTGATCCTTGCAAGCAAGCTGAGTCCTATACTCGGCTCTGTATTCGCATTTATAGTCGTAACCGGTACTTATACAGCTTCCGTGCCTCTTCTGTGGACGACCGTATCACGCTTCGCTAAGGACAGAACTAAAAAATTTACAATACTCACTATCATTCTTGCCGTATTCGGTATAGCAGTAGGTATGCTCATACCGTTCAGCAAGCTTGTAAATGTTGTTTATGTTCTTATAGGATATTTCGGATTCATACTCATCGCTTTCATATTCATAAAGCATATACGCACAAAGGTCTGGTAAGCAGCACAAAATTATCCAAAACTAAAAAACAACGCAGGATTTAGCTTTTCATTAACTGTTTCCTGCGTTTTTCTTATGTAAGAACATCACCTGCGTTATCTCCGGAATATCAAGAAAGTCTACCTCTTAAAGTTCAATTTAAAGTTTAAGAGGAACATCGACTTTTTTTCTGTATGCAATCAGCAAGCTTACATCATTATACAAGCTTTCGACTACAATCAGGCAGCTTTATTGTATTCTCTGTATGCCGAATATGTGAGCATCGTCGCCGCAACAGTAAATATCGTAAACATAATATACGATGATATGTAGCTGCCCGATATGTCGGCAAGAATCCCCGGCACGCTTGAACAAAGAAGCGCCCCACCGGACTGGCTTACATTTAATGTCCTTATTACCTTGGCATACTGCGTCGGCTCTACCATATCGCTTGCCCAGATCGAAGCACCGAGATTAGTAAGCGCATAGCCGATACCGAGAACAATAGCAACAGCATATGCGATCACCGTGCTCTGCGTATATGCAAGGCATGTCCCCACATGCCCTATGATCACAAGCACCCAAAATGCCATGCTTGTGCCGAAGCCGCCCCATCTGTCGGTAAAATGCCCGAACAGCAGCTTTGCGACAGTGAGTAAAAGCCCTATGATGCTTATGAGCGAGGCTATAAACATCGCATCAAAGCCGGCATCCGTATAAAGCACCGAAAGATGTGCATATCCGACACTCGCAACAGTGCCTGTCAGCATACATGTTATAATAAGCTTAAAATAAAGCGTTCTCGGAAGCGCTGATGCCTGATCGTTTAATATCTGTGCAGCGCCCGTCTTATCCGTCTGTACGCTTGTCTCATTTTTTGATACACCGCCTGCACCGCCGCTTTCACCGAATTTTTTAAGACCAATATCCTCAGGATAATTTCTTATTACCGTAAAAATTATGACTGCAACCACAAACATAAATACTGCCTGTACCCTAAATGCAGTTGAAAGCCCCACTTTTTCAGCAAGTATAGTTGCAACCGGCGGAAGCACTATCATCGCAGCTCCGGAGCCTGCTCCACATATACCGAGCGCCAGAGCCTTGTTTTTCACAAACCAACGATTGATAAGAATAGCAGCAGGCACCATGGTTCCGAAAGCAAACGCAAAGCCCGACACTGCTGCGCCTGCGCAAAACAGCGGATAACTGTCTGCAATGCTGTATATCATAAATGTAACCCCTGCGAGAACTCCCGCTATGGTGGTTCCTGCACGCATCCCGACCTTATCATAGAAAGCTGTTGTCATCCATGTACCGCAAAAGGTAACAAGATTTCTTAAAGTAACGAGAGACGAGGTTTGTGCATTGGTAAGTCCATACTCATTCCTTATCATAGGCATAAACAGTGCAAATCCGTTTGAAACCACACCCATACATGTAAAAAGCATAAGCGTGCATGTCGCACATATAAACCATCCATAATGAATTTTTTTCATAAAGCAGTGCCTTTCTTCCATTTTTTTGAAAACAATATATATATTATACCTCTAAAAAACGGAATTGTAACATTTTTTTACTATGAAGGCAATATTGCTTGCAGTATTCCCGGAATAATAAGAAAGCCTACCTCCGAAAATATAGTCGGCTCAGCCGACTTTCTCGCTATTTTCAAGTCACCATGCTGAATTTGTAGGTGCTGTTTCTTATGTAAAATGCTGTATGCATAAAAAAATATCACCCACTAATCAAGCTTCTGCGTAATAACCTCTAAAAAAATATGTCGGCATTTTTCATACCGACATATTTAGGCATTTGTTTTAAGCTCTGTCTATAAATTCGCCAATAGGATAAACATCCAGAAGCTCCGTTCTTATTCTTTCCTGCGCCTGAAGTGCCGTCATGCCCCAGTTCGTCGGGCACGGCGCCAGTATTTCAATATATGAAAAGCCCTCGCCAGCAAGCTGTTTTTGGAATGCTTTTTTAATCATGCTCTTAGTTTTTGCAATGTTGGCTACAGAGTCCACCGAGCCTCTTGCAAGATATGCGATATCCATGCCGCCATAAAGCTTTTCAATGCTGACAGGATTTCCGTTTTTCTTCTTATCACGCCCTGCCGGCGACGATGTTGTTTTTTGTCCGAGCGTAGATGTAGCTGACATCTGACCTCCCGTCATTCCAAAAGTAGTGTTATTTACTACAATTGCCGTAATGTTTTCATCACGCAGCGCCGTATGCACAGTATGCTGCATACCTATATTATATGTTGCCCCATCACCTGCATATGTGAACACAAGCGACTCCGGTCTCAGTCTCTTATAGCCTGTCGCCGTAGGTATCGCTCTTCCGTGTGCTCCCGAAAAAGCATTACCTCTCTGTGCAAATACCATATTTGAACCGCAGGCAAGGTCATGGAACGCTATTGCTGTCCTCTCAAGACCCAGCTCCTCTATAACTTCATAAATTATTCTTGTCGCAATGCCATGTCCGCATCCGGCACAGCAGCCGTGCGGATTACATTCCTGCATGATTTTAGGGATTGTAAATACCTTTGCCATCTCTTACACCTCCGTAGCCGTACCGGCAATAATGCTTTCGGCAAGTTCGATCACCTTGTCCGAGTCCGGAACATCCACTATGCTGAAATATCCGTACACCGGTTTACTGCACTTAATCGCAAGCTTAATATCGGGCACTACCTGTCCCTTGATATTCATTTCCACCGAAAGATATCCCTTAACATCAGGATTAACTTCTTCAAAGGCTTTCACCGGGAACGGCCACGCCGTCTTGAGCCTTACCATACCGAGCTTTATGCCGTTTGCTCTCGCTTTCTTAATAGCCTCCTTGCATACTCTTGAGCTGATGCCGTATGCTACACAAACAACATCCGCATCGGCTACTTCAACATTTTCCCACTGCTGTTCCTCTTCTCTGATGATATCCCACTTATTCTTGAATATTTCCGCATAAGCATTAAGTCCGATAAGCGGCGGACTGTAATATCTCTTTGGATTTGACCAGTTTTCATCGAGCGGTCTTATGATCGCCGGTATGTCGAGAGCATCTATATCATGCTCTTTCATATCCGGAAGCGTAACACCCTCCATCATCTGCCCGATGATGGCATCCGATAAAATAATCGTCGGATTCTGATATTTTTCGGCAAGCTCATAAGCCTCCGCAACCATATTCACCTGCTCCTGCACCGATGCCGGTGTAAGTACGATAAACTGCGAATCGCCGTTACCACCGCCATGCACTACTTCTTCATAATCTCCCTGCGACACTCCGATATCTCCGCACGCATTGCCCGCACGCTGCACATCTACGATTACAGCCGGAACATCAAAGCCTGTAAGATACGAAAGTCCTTCATGAAACAATGCAAATCCCGGTCCAGATGATGTCGATAATACTCTTCCACCCGCAATGGATGCACCCATCGCCATATGAAGTCCTGTAAGCTCGTCTTCTGTCTGAATAAGCGTGCCGCCCACCTCATCCATTCTCCATGAAAGATATTCGAGCACTTCTGTCTGCGGAGTGATAGGATATCCGCTGAAAAAGCGGCAACCGGCTCTGATCGCCGCTTCGGCAAGAGCCTCATTGCCCTTCATAACTACTCTGTCTGCCATAATTATTCCTGTATGATGTATTTAATGCACCATACGCTCCTCCTTACTTTTTATTCAAGTGCAGGCAGCTTTGTGCCGACTGCACTGTATTTTCAACAACTTCATAATTATACCATGTTAAGTATAATAATGCAATAGTTGTTTGATGATTATACCAAAAAATATCATTATTTTTGTGCGTATGTACAGAATTTCAAGAGGCAGGCGATGCGAGGAACTTCATTGCATTATAACGACTTTGATGATCTGATATGTATAGATTAATTTATGTTTATCCATTCAATCCTCCGAAACCCTTGTATTTTCAAGGAAAATCGACATTTTAATACTCGTTCCTTATGTATTTTCCCTTGTTTTTGCCCTTATGAGCCGAAACAAGGGAAA
>CAYRZK010000036.1:0-7242 GCA_964428785.1 uncultured Oscillospiraceae bacterium
TTCGTCAACATTGCCAAAGGCGGTGGAAGCGCTTATGGATGCGGGGGCTGTTACGGGCGACACCGACGGACTTTTTCATCCGGAAGAGAGCCTCACTCGTGCGCAGGCATGCTGTATGCTGATAAAGCTGGTAAATCCACCGGCAGCAGAGCTTACAGGTACGGTGACGGTAAATGCACCGTCAAGCGGATTTACAGATCTTAAAGGATATAAGAACTGGGCAGGCGATTATATCAATTATGCGGCACAGCACGATATTGCCAAGGGAATAGGCGGCAATATGTTTGCGCCGGGCAAAAATGTAACAATTGCAGAGCTCGTTACATTTACGGTAAGAACTGCAGGTATAACGGATGAAACCATCGGAGGCACATGGCCTGAAAATTATATCGCTAAAGCAGCTGAAATGAAGCTTTTTAAGGGGCTCGGATTTGAAAATGGTCTGGAAGCGGCTCTTTATGAGACTGAAGAGGGCATAGCGTCCATGAGGACAACGAATGCGACTAAGGAGCAGGCAGCTATTATAATTTACAATGCTATGGATGAAATCGCCAAGGCAAATAAGGCAGAAGTGCAGCCTCAGGGAACAAACAAGGATCAGGCGGAGGAAGTTCCGGATTTAGACAGCCTTGTATTTGCGGATGCAGCGTTTGATACAGATATGACTACATATGCAGGCAAGGCTATTGCAAAGAATGTCAAAGTATATGTTTACGGAACGAAAAAGGAATATTCAAAAACACAGACGCTTCCGTCAAAAGCAGCAGAATATTTGGAATCAAATGTTTATAAGTACAAGAATGTTTCGACACCTGCATGGTATAAGCTTGAAAACGGCAAGATTACACAGCTTATAGTTCCGGGAGATGTAGGATTTTCCGGAAAGGTTTATTGCGTAATCAATGATGTGGGAATGAGAGCGCTGAATTATAACGGAGATACTGTTGTTGGAATCGAAACATTGACGGCAGGCAGAGAAATCACATGGCTTTGCCAAAAAGGACTTACCGTATCATACACAAGCAGCGATTATAGGGATGGCTCGATCTTTGAGCTCTATACAAGAGACGGCGAAGTAAAGCAAATCACAAAGGTTGGCGATAGCGGAGCTAAGGGAAAGAAGTTTGAAGAAATCGGAGCAGTGGCAACAGTTCTTGAAAGAGACGGCGCTATCATCAATATCGATGGATATGGATGGGTACAGGTCAAGGATAATGCAGCTGTCTATGTGTTCAAGGATAAGAAAAACGAGTATGAAGCAGGAAGCCTTTCAAATATACGCAAGGGCGTTAAGGTGAGACTTTTTGATATATCGGACGATGACGAAAATGCTGCCGATATTATAGTAGTGCAGAATTAAAATATTATTATAAGTTAAAATGTAATCGTAAAAGAGGGCGCCATCACGAGGTCTGCTGTATATGACCTTTTGTGACACCCTCTTGCGCATGTTGGAGAGAAATGAGTGAAGCAAGAAAAACGCTCGAAAGAGTCAGCAATTTTAGATATATACTAATCTTAGAGGGAATAGCTGTCGGCATACTTGCAGGCATTGCTATCGTAATGTTCAGACTGGCAATTACGGAAGCAGAGCATTATATGGGAATTCTCCGTAATTATGCCTCGCAAAAAGTACTTATGCTGGGAGTATATCTGTTTATCGTACTCGCACTTTCCATGCTATGTGCATTCCTTGTGCGTACCGAAAGTATGATATCGGGCTCGGGCATACCGCAGGTAAAAGGCGAGATGCTGGACAGGCTTGAAACCAAATGGATAAGAGTACTGCTGTTTAAGCTGATAGGCGGTACAGCCGCAATAGCCGGAGGGCTTTCTGTTGGCAGAGAGGGACCGAGTGTTCAGCTCGGAGCGATGGCAGGCAAAGGCTTTTCCCGCATGACAAAGAAGCTTAGGACGGAAGAAAAGCTCCTTATGACATGCGGAGCCGGTGCAGGGCTTGCCGCATCGTTTAATGCACCGCTTGCCGGCGTTGTGTTTGCACTGGAAGAGCTGCATAAGAACTTTTCCGAGGAGGTCATGCTGGCTACGATGTCTGCGGCGATTACTGCGGACTTTGTATCGAGCACGGTATTCGGCTTGCAGCCTATTTTTTCAATAAGGACTGTAGGCCCGCTTCCACTCAAGGATTATTGGCTCGTTATATTGCTTGGTATTGTGCTCGGAGCGTTCGGAGTGCTGTATAATATTATGGTGGCAAAGACGCAAGGGCTTTACAGCCATATCAAAAATGTGTATGAGAAGCTGCTTATACCGTTTGCGCTTGCGGCTGCTTTGGCATTCGTATATCCGAATGTACTCGGCGGCGGCAGTCATCTTGTGGAGGCTGTTTCGACAGGTGGTTTCAGCATAGGTGCGCTCACAGTACTTCTGATAATAAAATATCTGTTTTCAATGGCAAGCTTCGGGAGCGGAGCTCCGGGCGGAATATTCCTGCCGCTTCTTGTTATGGGAGCTGTTACCGGAGGACTGTTTTTTGAAGGATCCTCGCTTGCTGTTGCGATTGACGGGGCGTATCTTCCGACATTTGTAATTTTGGGCATGGCAGGTTTTTTTGCGGCGATTGTTCGTGCACCGATTACAGGCATCATCCTTATTTCTGAAATGACGGGAAGCTTGTCAAATCTGCTTACGCTTTCGATAGTGTCACTTACGGCATATGTGACGGCGGATGTGCTCGGCGGTAAACCGATATACAATCAGCTGCTCGAAAGGCTGCTTTCAAATATGGTGCTTGAAACAGGTCGTGCGGCTGTAAAAAGGCGTGACCGCAAGAAAGTGCTTGTAGAGAGCCCGGTATATTTCGGTGCTCCGGCGGATGGGCTTCGTGTTTCGGAATTGATGCTTCCGAAAGGTGCACTGATAGTGAGCCTGACACGAGAGGATGACGAAATCGTGCCTTACGGAGATACGATAATTCGTGGCGGAGATAAGCTTGTCATTCTTGCAAGCTCTGAAGAAACGGCTATCGTTGACGAAGCGCTTGATAAAATGTGCAGGCAGATGAAGCTTTAAGATGCTTTGTGCGAATTTAACAGAAATGATATATATAAAACGGACACCGAATATGCTAAGTGTCCGTTTTATATGTCTTTATTGTTATTATTTGTTATTGAGTATGCCGGCGCAGAAGCATGCGATAGAAAGAATATAATCGAATATGGAGAGCTGCTGAGGCTCATGCTTCTGATATACAGCTTTGAATACACCGTTTATTCCGAAACGCTGTTCACGCACGAAATGGAAGAGGTAATCCTCCTGAGCCGGTGTTAAGCCGCATGGTGCAGAAGCCGGTATATCGTCAGAGGGATCGGAAACGGAGCCTGTAGCAGGGCACTTAGCAAAAATTTCTTTGACAATTTTTTCGGCTTCCATATAAGCCGGTGTTTGTGTGCGTGTCATAAATATGTTGTAAAAGTTTGTCGCACTTACTTTGGAGCCGTCATCAAGCACATATTGATAGTTGTGGTAGTATCGTGAATTATCAAAGCGCTTGGTGTGTGCGTAAGCTTCGCCCATGTCGTAAGCGCTATATGCAATATCTTCGAGCTTGCTGCCGACAGCAAGCTCGCCCATTACTCTTACGAGTATTTCTTTTACAAGTATGTTTTTATCTATCATTGTAAACTCCTGAATATATATAAAAATATATGTTCAGTATAGCATATGTATTATCGGAAAACCAGCCGGAGAATGATATGCAAATATTTTTGCTTGTGGTATAATGGAAACACAAAAAGCCTTGCCATGCAAGTCTTTGCGCTGTGCGCCGGGCACTTCGTGCCGCTGCATCAGGGAATTGCTGCGCAAAAGTATCATTGCAAGCAAGCATTTTGCTTGTGATATAAGGGGCTTGCTGTATGGATGAGTAACAAATTTTCTGAATGACAAAGGAGGAAGCGTATGAATAAAATTATAACCATCGGTCGTCAGTTTGGAAGCGGTGGGCGTGAATTTGGCCGCCGTCTTGCGGAGGAGCTTGGAATAGGCTATTATGACAAGGAAATTATTACGGAAATTGCCAAAAGCACTTCGATGTCGGAAGAATATATCAAGAACTTCGTTGAGGGCAGAGGGCAAAAACTCATGCCTATAACTATAGGACACAGTTTTTCGTATGCTGACAATTTTCAGATGGAAAATCCGGCATATAAGCAGATGCAGTCGATCTACAAGGCACAGAGCGATATTATTTGTGAAATGGCAGAAAGATCAGATTGCATTATAATCGGAAGATGTGCGGACTTTATACTTAAGGACTATGAACCTCTCCGAGTGTTTGTATATGCAGATATTGAAAGCAGAGTGGAACGCTGTATGGCAAAGAAGCGTGATGAGGAAAGCTTTAATGAAAAAGAAATGCGGAGGCATATTTTAAATCTTGATAAAGGCAGAGCTAAGTATTACGAATTTTATACCGACCAGAAGTGGGGCGCAAAAGAGAATTATGATTTGATGCTGAACCTTTCGTACAAGGATATATCAAGAGTGGTTAAGAGAATAGCACCTTGGTTTACAGTCTGATTGCGATGGTAGAATAGGAGCAGATAAATGCCGTTTAATTCTTTTGATAATTATCCAATGTCGTGGAAGCCTGTATTGGACAAGAGCGAAAAGCCGCTTTACAAATCACTCGCAAGGCAGCTTGAAAGTGATATAGAGAAAGGAAATCTGAAGCTCGGAATAAAGCTGCCGCCACAGCGTGAGCTTGCGGATTTCCTGGATATAAATTTGAGTACGGTAGCCAAGGCATTTAAGCTGTGTTCTGATAAGGGGCTTTTGAATAGCGGGATCGGCAGCGGAACATTTGTGGCATATCATAAGATTGAAAATATGGTACCGGCTCAAAAAAATGTAATTGACATGGGTTCGATTATGCCTGCATTGGGCAGACATGATGAGATAAGGGAAATAATTGCGGAGCTTCTTGAAGAAGACTATTTCGATGAAACCTTACAATATTTAAATGGTGATGAATACTGGCAAAAGGAAGCAGCTGCAAGATTACTGAACGATACGGGCTGTGATATTGAAGCAAATCGAATAATAACAGCCTTCGGAGGACAAAACGCAATAGCAAATATATTTGCGGCACTTTTCAAGGCTGGAGACAGACTTGGTGTAGATCCACTCGTATATCCCGGTGTTATAACCTTGGCCGGTACTATGGGTATAAGGCTGGTACCGATCAAGCAGAAAAATGGTGAAATGTCTGAAGAGGGCATTTTGAAAGCAATTAAAAATGACGGAATAAAGGGCTTGTATATTGTTCCCAATTGCCAAAATCCGACCAACCATTATATGTCAGAGGAATGTCGCAGCATGATAGCTAAGGTTGCAAAAGAAGAGGATATCATCGTAATAGAAGATAGCTTTACAAGCTTGATCATGGATAGGCAATTACGGCGACGGTCTATTTTCAACAGAGCGCCTGAAAATGCAATCTTTATACTCAGCCTTTCAAAATCGATAGGGCCGGGTCTTAGGCAGGCATATGTCGCAGCGCCGGAAAGATACAGTGCAGCAATAAGCGATGCGGTATATAATATAAATTTTGACCAATCATGCCTTTTAAACGAAGTGGCGGCGAGACTTATTCTATCCGGAAAATATGAAGCATTGCTTGAAAGACGGTGCAGTATGCTTGAAGAGAGGAATAGAGAAACGAAGGAAATATTAAAAGGATATGAGCTTTACGGAGGTTCAAAAGCGTTGGCAAAATGGCTTGTGCTCCCTAAAGGTATAGCATGCTCTGAGATCGAAAAGGAAGCAGGAAAGCGAGGAGTGCTGATTTACGGCTCGGAACATTTTGCTGTAGGTAAAGAAGCTCCGGTGTCGGGTATAAGGCTTGCGATTTCAACACCAAAAACAACGGAAGAATTGAGATGTGCGCTGCTGATATTAAGAGATATTCTTGAAGAGAAAAGAGTGATGCTTTAAAAAGTACAGCATAATATAATTCGGTATCCTTTTTGCTTTACAAAAAAGATACCGATTGTTTTTTTCGGCACTTAAGCAGTGTGCTTGAGATATGTGCATATGACAAAATACTATTCTGTTGGAAAAGAGCGAATAGTGAGATGCGCAATGTATGACAGTCGATTATTCTGTAAATATGTGTGTTTCCATTCTGGAAATGGCTTCTTCGATAAGTGCAGGAGGTAGAGCAAGTGCCATTCTCATATGTGTAGGTGAATAGAATGGGGCTCCGTCACTTGTCGAGAGACCTACATCCCACATAGTATGAAGTATTTCGTTGAATGATTTTCCGGAGGCAACACAATAATCGGAAAAATCGGGCAGTATTAAATATGTTCCCTGCGGCTGTGGGGTTTTGATACCTTTAGAGGCGAGATAAGAAATTATTCTGTCTGTATTTGCGGCGAGTACCTGATTGAGCTCGTCTACCCAAACACTGCCGTCATGTGTATATGCCGCAGTGAGAGCATGCTGCGAGAAAACATTCATTTCATTAAGGTGGGTAGCCGAAATGGATTTTTCTACTTTGGCACGCAATTCATCGTTGTAAATAATATGATATGATGCGATAAGCCCGGCAAGATTAAAGGTTTTGGTGATTGCATAATGTGCAATAGTATTCATGCGTGCATATTCGTTTATTGTCTGTACAGGTATGTGTTTGAAGCCCGGTCTTATGATATCTGACCATATTTCATCGGATATGATTGTAACATGGTGCTTTTCAAAAATTTCCGTCATTTTTTCAAGCTTCCATTTTTCCCAAACTCGTCCTGTAGGATTGTGAGGAGAGCAGAAAAGGCATACCCTAATATCGTTTTCGATGATTTTCATCTCCATATCGCAGAAGTCCATGCGGTATATGCCGTCATCGTCAATGACAAGATTTGTTATTATCGGCTGATATCCGTTATCTTCAAAAACACCTGTGAAGCCTACATATACAGGAGCATGGATGAGGATTTTGGCGCCTTTCTCGCAAACTGCGGAAAGAGCGGATGTAATGCCGCCGAGAACGCCGTTTTCGTAACCGATATGAATTGGGGAGAGATTTGATATACCATGTCTTGCAGAATGCCATTTGATTATGGCATCCCAGTATGAAGATTTGATGTCAAAGTATCCATAACAAGGATGTTCGAGCCTTTTCTTAAAAGCGTTGATAATTGAAGGGCATGTTGCAAAGCTCATGTCGGCAACCCACATGGGGATCACACTATATCCGTTTTTCGGTGGTGTAGGATC
>CAYRZK010000037.1:0-7209 GCA_964428785.1 uncultured Oscillospiraceae bacterium
TGGATCCCTTTTCCCGTAGCTCGCTTGGACTTACAACCACCGCCCGCACGACCGGCGAATTCGCATATAACTTTATCTATATCTTATATCACATCAGCACCAATCGCAAGTACACATTATCAAATGCTGCACACTTGCCAAATAAATTTGTTTCTGATGCTTTGGCACACGCAGCGCCATGCAGAGACAATGTTCGGCTTAAAGCATATCATAATCCATCGGCGGCGGATTTCCGGCAGACGCCAGTGTAAGAACAATTACCTCTTTAGCACCATATCTTTTAAGCTCGGCGGCACAGGCATCCGCTGTTGCGCCCGTCGTATATATATCGTCTATAAGCAATATACATTTGCCATTCAAAGCACTGCGTTTGGCAGGCAAGACTTCAAACACGCTCCGTTCTCCGTCAACAATAAGATTCATACCTCGCTCGGCGCCCGTCAGCTTGCTCATGGGCGCCGTATATACCGTCCTAACAAGCGCATTTATCATAGGTCTCTTCATACGCTTCGCTGTTTCCGCTGCCAAAAGCTCCGCTTGATTGTATCCACGCCTGCGAAGCTTTTTCTTATGAAGCGGTACCGGAACAACAATATCAATATTCCGTTCCGGCAGAGCCGAGGTTATCCTGTCATACATCATCTCGCCGAAAGTTCTTGCATAGTATGCTTTGCCGTGATACTTAAAGGCTTTCACCATTTCTTTTTCGTAAAGTCCGTACATCATACATGTGAAGCCTCTATCGAACACATGCCCGTCGAAGAACTCATCTCCGTCTATTTCTCCGCTTTCGATATCAACAAGCGGCGATGCCGCATCTATACACGAATTACAGAGTAGCCGCTCATAACCGTCCGAAAGTACTCTTCCGCATTTTACACAAGTTCTCCCATTTGCAAAATGAAAATGCTCAAGGCATTTATTGCATAAATTGTACGGTCTTTTACCGTCTATGATCGCACCGCAGCCGATACAGTAAATCCCATCCGGATATACCAAATTCATAATCTCTTCCCATATTTTCATCATTCAATCCCTTTTGTAAGCATTCTCAGCCGCTCCGCAAGCCCCGAATAGCGAAGCGTCACCGTGTTGTTATCTATCATCGCCTCCATCTTGTGCTCCGAGCCTACAAGCACAACGGCATGTTTACCTCTCGTAACGGCAGTGTATAAAAGGTTGCGTGTCGCAAGAAGCGGCGGAAACCACGATACAGGCATCACAATCACCGGAAATTCACTTCCCTGGCTCTTATGCACCGTAATCGCATATGCCAGCTCCAGTTCATCAAGATTTGTAAAATCATATACAGCATATTTGTCATCATCAAAAACAACTGTAAGCTGATTAAACTCTGTATCTATCGCTTTTACAAAGCCTATATCACCGTTAAATACACCCTCTCCCTCTGAAAAATCCGATGCTCTTTTCCATTGCAATGTATAATTATTCCGAATCTGCATCACCTTATCGCCGACACGAAACACCTTGTCGCCATACTTTTTTTCAGCATCGCCCGGCACCGCCGGATTGAGTATATCCTGAAGCTCTTTATTTAAATTTATACTGCCTATTAAGCCCTTCCTTACCGGTGTCAATATTTGAATATCACGCACCGGATCAAGCTCTTTATAATAATTCGGAAGCCTTGTTTTGTAAAGCTCCTTTACAGTCGCAAGTATTTCCGGCTCACCTTTTCTTCTCAAAAAAAAGAAATCCGTGTCCTTAGCATTTGAATCGGGATATTCGCCACGATTTATCTTATGCGAATTCACCACTATCATGCTTTCCTTTGCTTGGCGGAATATTTCCGTCAACTTTATCACGCAGGCAAATTCGCTGTCAATAATATCACGGAGTACATTTCCCGTACCAACGGACTGGAGCTGATCGGCATCGCCCACCATAATGAGCCTTGTTCCCGGCTTCATTGCGTTCAATAGCCCGTTCATAAGAAGCAAATCTACCATTGAAGCTTCGTCTACGATCACCGCATCATAATCGAGAGGATTTTCCTGTGTTTTCCCAAAACGCATAGTGTCCTCGTCATCCGAATAATAGTATTCAAGAAGCCTGTGCACTGTCTGCGCATAATGCCCCGAAACTTCCGTAATTCGCTTGGCGGCACGCCCTGTCGGAGCACATACTGCCACCTTTTGACCACCGTGCGTAAGTACATTTATTACGGCATTTATTATTGTTGTTTTTCCTGTTCCGGGTCCGCCAGTAATGACAGACACTCCGTAGGAAAGTGACATAACAACAGCCCTCTTCTGGTTTTCCGAAAGAATGATCCCCGTCTCTCGTTCCGTAAATGAAATAAGCGACATAATATCCGCATTTACCTGCTTAAGCGGTGCATCAGCAAGCGCACCGAGCTTACCTGCCGTATTTCGCTCCGCCTTATAATACGGAAACAGATATACTACAGAGCGTCCCTCAAGGATATCTATCCGTATATCTCCCTCAAAGACCATATCCGTAAGGTTCTCCTCTATTTCCTCGGACATCACATCAAGCAGCCCTGCCGCTTTCTCACACAGCTCTCTTTGCGGCACGAATGTATGCCCCTCTCCGGCATAATACCAAAGCGTATATTCGACACCGCTCTTGATCCTGTACTCATCGTTTTTTGCCACACCGAGCTTCAATGCCATCGCATCTGCTTTGCGAAAGCCTATACCGGCAATATCCTTGACAAGTGAATACGGATTTTCCGTCGCAATAGTCACAGCAGCGCTCCCGTATTGCTTATAAAGCTTCATCGCATACTCCGAACCGATATCATACTGCTGAAAATACAGCGCCACCTCTGCAAATTCACGGTGTGCCAGATATGCCTCATGCATGGCTGCCGCCTTTGCCTGCCCTATGCCTGCAACCTGCGTAAGCTTCTCAGGCGTTTCTTCGATGACCCTGAGCGTATCCTCGCCAAACTTCGCAACTATCGCCGCAGCCGTTTTTTTCCCGACACCCTTGAGCACACCGGAAGCAAGGAAGCCCTCTATACCGCTCACCGAGGTCGGCATAACTTCTCTGAATGCGCTGAACACGAATTGTTCTCCGTATATCTGATGTATTCTCCATTCGCCCGTAAGCACATAAGTCCTACCCTGACAAAAATCGGGAAGAGCGCCCACTACTGTGAACTGCTCATCCCGCATCTCGGCTACTGCCACCGTATATCCGTTATCGTCATTATGAAAAATAATCTCCGCTATTACAACTTCTCTTTCTTCCGGCATATGCTTTCTTATCCTTAAATATTTCTTATTTTAATGCTGCGACAGCCTCAGCCGTACGGCTTTGTGCATCTTCATGAATCATTTCTCGCTTTTACGGCAGGCTTAGTAATCACTTCGCAGCCATTCGATATCAGGCATTTATTCGCTCACCTTATATATCTGGCGGTTATCGAGCGTGAACACTCTGTCCGAGAACTCTCCCGGAGCCGTTGCAGCAAGCGCATCCTCCATATCAAACATTCTTGCATCTATTATATCAAGATAGTGGAGTATTTCAGCTTCCGGGAAAAGAGGTCTTTTCGGGCTTCCAAACTCCGGCTCATAATGATGCGACAATATCATATGTTCTAACATTATTGCTTTTTCTCGAGGTGTGCCGAGCTCAAGCGTAAGCCTGTCGATGCTCTTTACTCCCTGCACGATATGTCCGAGCATCTTACCTTCAAACGAATATCCCGGAGAAATTCCAAGCTCATTTGACTCTATCTCATTTATTTTCTCCATATCATGAATTATCACGCCCGTAAGCACAAGCTCCTTGTTTAAATTTGTATATACCTCGCAAATCCTTTCGCCCGTCATAAGCATCCGCTTTGTGTGATACAGAAGCCCTCCGAGCTGTGCATGATGATTTTTTTGTGCCGCCGGATAATACATAAGCTTTTCACGATTATCATCAAGAAGTCTGAGCGCAATAGCTTTAAAATCCGCATCCTCAAATGCCTCTGCCTTTGCATGTATAAATTCATACATGTCCTCAGGCTTCTCCGGCGCTGCCTTGACAAAATCCATCATCACCAGCTCATCGCTTTCATGTGCCTTGCGAATACGCAGTATCCGCAGCTGCCTCATATTGTTCCATTCCGTCACAATCGCTTTTACCTTTACAAGCTTACCCTCGCTTATTTCACTGAGTGTCGCTATCTCATCATCCGACACATCCCACTTCTTTGACGCAATTTCACCGGTTTTGTCTGCGAGCAGCACATCCAGATAATTTTTTCCATTGCCTCCCACCTTAACGGCGATCGACTTTACAAGAAAAAAATCAATGAATTCCATATCCTTTTTCAATTCATTTATATAAACACTTTTCATAGATTTACCTTTTCTTTCTTTAGACTACCTTACATTATACAACAAAACCACACTAAAATCTCATACTTTCGCTCCAAAACTTTCCCCATTTTACGCTACCGCACATATAATACAGCTCATGCTCGTGTCTTCAAGCCTATGCATATATGAAAACATATATTATAGACTGTCAATTATCCTGCTCTAACATGTTTCCTTCTTTGTATACCGCTTCGTATACCGCTTCAAACAGTCGCATCACACGGAAGCATATCATAAACAATAATCATTGACAACAATATCCGCAGCGCAATATAATTCTAATGTAAAGCATTTTGTAATTTTTTGTATTTTTATTATAAAATTGGAAACATTTGGGGTCAATTACTTTTTTTGTATGTACATGCGCCGCTTCAAATGCTTCCGACTTAATTTGGGAGGACAAACATGTCAAAACTCGAAATGATCAGAGTAGCGGCAGGGACGCCGGCGATCAAGGTCGCCAATCCGCTGCACAACAAAGAAGAAATCTTAAAGCTCATGTCGGACGCCGATTCAAAAGACGCAGGCATTCTGCTTCTTCCGGAGCTCACTATCACAGGCTATACGGCGGCAGACCTTTTTCATCAGGAGCTTCTCTACGAGAAGCAGCTTGAAGCTCTCAGTGATATAGTAAAAGCCAGTGCAAATACAGTGCTCGTCACCGTTCTCGGCTTCTATTTAAGAATAGAAAATAATTTTTACAACTGCGCCGCATTTATTCAAAACGGCACAGTAAAAGGCATCGTTCCGAAAATGATTATGCCTAATTCATACGAATTCAACGAAGCAAGATGGTTCGCATCGGGCAAGGAGCTTGCCGAGGTCGTTTCGGAGGTCAAGCTTTTCGGAGAATATGTACCATTCGGCAATCTTATATTCAGCGACGATGTATCCGGCTTGGCTCTCGGTATTGAAATATGTGAAGATTTATGGAGTCCGCTCTCTCCGGGTGCGCATCTTGCGCTTAACGGCGCACATATCATCCTCAACCCGTCGGCATCCGACGAAGCTGCCGGCAAGAGCGACTACCGCCGTGACCTTGTAAAGGTGCAAAGTGCCAAATCCACCTGCGGATATGTCTATACATCATCCGGCATTGGCGAATCCACGACAGACCTCGTATTTTCAGGGCATCAGCTTATCGCCGAAGCAGGCACAATAATCGCTGAAAACTCACGATTTGAAAGGACTTCAAACCTCACATTCGGTGAAATCGACTATGCCAAAATCAAATACGACAGAAGCCACGGTCATAATCAGGCTGAATGTGCGGCATTTTACACCGACAGGCTTATGTTTACAGCCGTTGAAATAGAACCGCTCCGCACCATGGATACATCGGGCGATATGCTTCGCAAATTCGACAGAAACCCATTTGTTCCGGACTGTCCTCAGCTTGCATCCAAAAGACTCGGTGAAATTTTTAATATCCAAACAGCTGCTTATGCCAAGCGCATGGAGCATACCCATTCCAAGAAGTCCGTTATAGGTATTTCCGGCGGTCTCGACTCGACGCTTGCGCTTCTTGTCGCAGCCGCAACACACAGGATGCTCGGTCTTCCTGCCGAAAACATCATAGCCGTAACCATGCCGGGCTTCGGCACAACAGGGCAGACATATAACAATGCGCTTACCATCATGAAAACTCTCGGATGCAATGTTCGTGAGGTTTCTATCGTAAATTCGGTGCGTCAGCATTTTAACGATATCGGGCACGATGAATCCGTTCATGACCTTACATATGAAAACGCTCAAGCCCGTGAGCGTACACAAATCCTTATGGATATTGCGGGCAAGGAGGGCGGTCTTGTTGTCGGCACAGGCGATCTTTCCGAGCTTATCCTCGGCTGGTGTACATATAACGGTGACCATATGGCAATGTACATATAACAATGCGCTTACCATCATGAAAACTCTCGGATGCAATGTTCGTGAGGTTTCTATCGTAAATTCGGTGCGTCAGCATTTTAACGATATCGGGCACGATGAATCCGTTCATGACCTTACATATGAAAACGCTCAAGCCCGTGAGCGTACACAAATCCTTATGGATATTGCGGGCAAGGAGGGCGGTCTTGTTGTCGGCACAGGCGATCTTTCCGAGCTTATCCTCGGCTGGTGTACATATAACGGTGACCATATGGCAATGTACGGTGTTAACGCCGGTATTCCGAAAACAACAGTGCAGCATGTCGTAAAATGGATCATCGGCAATGTTCTTTCAGGCGATTCGGAGATCAAAGATTTCAGCAATGACAATGCTCTTCTTGCTGCAACGCTCAGCGACATACTCGACACTCCGATTTCACCTGAGCTGCTCCCACCGGAAAAGGACGGCTCCATCGCACAGAAAACCGAGGATAAGGTAGGCCCTTATACACTTCATGACTTTTTTATTTATCATACATTAAGAAACGGCATGAACCCTGCAAAGCTGCTTTATATAGCGGAAAAAACCTTTGCCGGTGAATTCGACAGAGCCTTTATCAAGAAATGGCTTACCGTATTCTATCGCCGCTTCTTCTCGCAGCAGTTTAAAAGAAGCTGCATGCCGGACGGCCCTAAGGTAGGCTCAGTCAGCATCTCGCCTCGTGGCGACCTGCGTATGCCGAGCGATGCCGATTGCACCCTTTGGCTTGCCGAAATGGAAACACTGTAAATCAATTTAATATGGAGGAACGAAATGATAATCTTACATGTTTTTCAAAAATTTGAAAATAAAAATGCCATGACAAGCTATGTCAATGACCTCTATGCAGCCGGTATTCCTCAAAATTCAAGAACCGAAAACGGCTGTATCATGTATGACTATTTCTTTTCGAGAGATAGAGATAATGAAATGGTT
>CAYRZK010000038.1:0-7208 GCA_964428785.1 uncultured Oscillospiraceae bacterium
TCTCTTAAATTAAGTGCGTGTGCGTGACCCTGTGAACCATAACCGATGATAGCGATCTTTTTTCCATTGAGCTTATTAATGTCGCAATCCTTCTCATAATACATTCTTGCCATAGTTAAATTCTCCTTTTTCCTTTGTTTCATCATATATAGTTTCCAGTCCGCGTTCGAGAGCTACGATACCTGTTTTAACAAGCTCCATAACTTCAAACTCTTCGAGGATTCTTTCAATAGCTTCTATTTTAGGCTCTTCGCCGATCATTGCAAGTGTGAGTGCTCCGATAGATACATCCACAATCTGTGCTCTGAAAATGTTTGCAATCTGAATGATTGAATTTCTTGCTTCGCTTGTAGCCGCTTTAACCTTGAAGAGAACGAGCTCTCTTCTGATAGCGTTTTCCATATTCATTACCTTAAGCGAATGAACCGGTATAAGCTTTCTGAGCTGATTTGCCAGCAGCGTTATCTGATCCTCATCAGCCATTACTTCGATTGTGATACGAGAGATTGTCGGTGTGTCCGTAGTTCCTACAGCCAGTGATTCGATGTTGTATCCCTTTCTTGAGAACATTCTTGAAACCTGAGATAATACGCCGGCTTCGTTATCAACGAGCACCGCAAGTGTATGTCTTTTCTTTTCGCCCATTTTTGTTCTCCCTTCTTTAAAGTGTTAAGAATTTAGTAATATCGTCGCCGCCGTTAACCATCGGTCTTACGAGCTCATCCTTACCGATCGTACAGTCTATAACATATCCGTGACCACATTCAAGCGCATCTGTAATAGCTGCCTCCAACTCTTCAACATTCGTACATCTTCTGCCTTTAAGTCCGTATGCCTCCGCAAGCTTCACAAAGTCGAGCCCACGACCGAGATCCGTCTGTGAATATCTCTTTTCCTTTGTGAGTGTCTGCCACTGCCTTACCATGCCGAGTGCGCCGTTATTATATACAAATGTAATTACCGGAACATCATAATATTTTTCGGTAGCCATTTCATGGCTGTTCATGGTGAAGCATCCGTCGCCGGTGATATGGATTACAGTCTTATCCGGATTACCGATCTTGGCACCTATCGCCGCACCGAGTCCGAAGCCCATTGTACCGAAACCGCCGGATGTTATGAGCTGTCCCGGATAGCTGTAATGCAGATGCTGTGCTGCCCACATCTGATGCTGTCCTACATCCGTTGATACTATTATATCATTCGGAAGCATCTTTGCAATTGTGTCGCTTATCTGTTTCGGTGTCAATCTGTCCGATGCCGTCTCATACTCGGATTCTGTCGGGAATGAGAACACATATTCCTTCCAAGGTGTATGATCCTTCTGCTCAAATCTTTCGAGCAAAAGCTGCAATACTTTCTTGGCATCTCCGACTATATGATGGTCGGTCTTAACATTCTTATTGATTTCCGAACGGTCAATATCTATCTGAACTATCTTTGCTTTTCTTGCAAAGGTTTCAGGATTAAGTGCTACTCTGTTTGAAAAACGACAGCCTACAGCAATTAAAAGATCGCAGTCGTCACATGCCATATTTGAAGCCTGCGAGCCGTGCATACCTATCATTCCCGTCGTAAGCGGATTACTTCCTCTGAATCCTCCGCCTCCCATAAGCGTTATCGCAACAGGTGCATCGAGCTTATTTGCAAATTCATTGAATTCCTCATGCGCTCTTCCTCTTACCACACCGCCTCCGCATATGAGAAGCGGCTTTTCCGAAGCCTTGATCATATCGACAAGCTTATCGATATCATCCATATCCGGTGTAGGCGGCTTAAAATCGTTTGAAGCTCTTCCTATGAGTGAGGCAAGTCTGCCATGGTTCGCATGTTCTTCTCTCGGAAGCGGTGTGAACTCGGCAGTCTGTTTAATTACATGATTTAAAATATCGATGAATACAGGTCCGGGGCGTCCGCTTCTTGCTACCGCAAAGCCTTCTCTTATCGCATCCGCAAGCTCATCAATATTTCTTACGATGAAATTAAACTTCGTAATCGGCATCGTTATACCCGTAATATCGACTTCCTGGAATGCATCCTTTCCGATAAGTGTTTCTCCCACATTGCATGAAAGGAACAATACCGGAGACGAATCCATGTATGCCGTTGCTATTCCCGTTGTTAAGTTTGTCGCTCCCGGGCCTGATGTTGCAAAACATACGCCTACCTTGCCCGTGCTTCTTGCATATCCGTCTGCTGCATGTGAAGCGCCCTGCTCATGTGATGTAAGAATGTGATTGATCTTATCCTTATATCTGTAAAGCTCATCATATACATCTATGATTGTGCCTCCGGGATATCCGAATATCGTATCAACACCCTGTTCGAGCATGCACTCCATTACGATTTGTGCGCCGGTTAACTGCATAATACTTTTCCTCCTTTAGTATTCTCTGTCTTGAGAAGTCTGCGGCTTTGCCGTTCTCCGTAATAAAAAAACCTTATGGCTAAAAGTCCATAAGGTTTTTGTTTCATAATCTACAAGCATTAAACAATAGAACGAATAATTATCACTTGTTTACAAATCCCATGCAGCACTTTTAGCACTATTCTTTTCACCAATCTTCACGACGATAATTAGAATAATGCTAATAAGGACTGTAATAATTGATGCGTAACAAGCAATCTTCTTCATTTTCTTACTCCGCTTAATCCTTATTTAAGTTCTTCTGTAACTTACCTTGTCATTGTATCATGGCATACTACTAAAGTCAACAGTGTTTTTTGTGTATTTTTAACAAATTTTATCCTTGTGTAGTGAAAATAAACTTTTCACTACATCCACATCTGCATGTTACATGTGTTGTTTTTACCACTTATAGTCGATGATATACTTTTCTATAAATTCATCCAGCTTTTTGGTATATGCTCTGGGAGCCTTGAACATAGCTTCAACATGTCCCGCATCCTTTACAAACAGGCTGTCCTTTTCGCTCGCACAGCATTCATAAAGCTCTTCCGCCATTTCAAACGGAACCACCTCATCATTTTCTCCATGCACAAAAAGTATAGGTACATCACAATCGGCAACATGGCTGATCACCTGTGTATCTGTAAGGTCATAGCCTCCGAAAATGCGGTTCATTATCCTGAGCGGCTCATAAAGAAGCTTTGTTTTCGCCTTTATGAGTGAGCCTGCTTCCGTATAAGCGCTGTCCGAAACTATAAATTTAACACATTCAGGACAGTAATCACTAAATTTGAGAATTGCCGATGCCCCCATAGAGAAGCCGTGCAGAATAACCTGTATATCCTCTCCGAAGCGCTCGTAGAGAAAATCCGTCCAAAGCAGGCAGTCACGACTTTCAAACATGTCATATCCCGTCAGATTTCCGCCGCTTTTTCCTGCTCCGGCATTGTCACATGTGAAGACATCAAACCCCTTTTCATGGTAATATTCATAATAAAGTCCTGCCGATTCAAGATGGTCGGTATGGCGTCCATGCACGATAAATGCTATTTTTCCGGTAGGCTTATCCGAGCAATGGTAATAATAGCCTTTGAGCTTCGTTCCTCGTGCGGACTCTATCGTATACTCCTCGCACTGCATATTTGACAGCTTGTGTGCGCCCTGTGCACGCATATCATTGAATTCACTGCTCCTTGTTCCGAGCGACAGCTTGTATCCGAGCTTTGTTCTTCCGAATGTCAGCTGATATGCCGCAGCAGTTACAGCCACAGCCGCCGCTGCTGTCCCTGCTGCCGCTCCTACAGCTGCCTGCTTTCTTTTTCTTCTGTTGATTTTTTTCATTTCTTTCTTATATGTAGTTTTCCCTCTCACTTCTTTACCTCTTTTTTCTTAATTGCTTTTTATCATTCCTTGCCGCATACCGACATGCGTCTCGCCGCATGTATATAGCTCAAGCTCACACCTCAATCAGTCTTAAAGCTGCCTACCGCATACGAACACATGACAAATATTATTATCATTATCAAGGAGCACAATATCCGCATCTTTTCCGTCATCAATACTCCCTTTTCGGTCAAATACTCCGACAGCCCTTGCAGGGTTTTCTGTGAGCATCGGAAGCACTTTCTCAAGCGCAAGCCCTGTAAAAGCCATTATATTTTTGAGTGCATTGTCCAGTGTCAGCGTCGAACCTGCCCGTGTACCATCATCCGCAAGCTTTGCATCACCGTCTTTCACGATCACATCATTTATGCCAAGCTTATACTTGCCGTCCGCAAGCCCTGCCGCCATAATAGAATCGCTTATCGCAATTAGACATTCCGTGCCCTTTGCCTGCAAAAGCATACGCACAAATCCCGGATGCAGATGCCTGCCGTCCGCAATTATTTCACAGCAGCTATCAGACTCAAGAAGCGCTCCGAATATTGCAGGCTCATGCTGATGACACAGCTTCATGGCATTTCCGACATGCGTACCGACAGAGGCTCCGGCAGCAATAGCTGCCATCGCCTGCTCATACGATGCACCCGAATGACCTATGCCTACCGTCATTCCGAGGCTGCGAGCTGTTCCTACAAGCTCTGCCGCTCCGGCAAGCTCCGGTGCTATAGTAATATATTTTATCGCTCCGGCAGCAGCATTTTGATAATGCATAAGCAATGTACTGTTCGGCTCACACAGCAGCTCTCCCGGCATCGCTCCTTTATATTCATCTGCAAGAAACGGGCCCTCAAGATGCATCCCCAAAAGCTCGGATGCAATATGAGCCATACCTGCTTCTTGTTCATCCGCCTGCATTTTCATACGCTCGTTACATGCTCTTATAATATTTTCCGTGCGCTCCTGCGTATCCGTCAGTATCGATGCAAGCCATGATGTTGTGCCGTGCTCAGCAAAAAATTCGGCAATCTTTCCAAGCTCATAAGCATTCGAAGCATTTATATCAAAGCCTGCTGCACCATGCGTATGGATATCGATAAATCCCGGCACAGCTCGCAGCCCCTCTGCATTGATTATCCGTACATTTTCTTCGCAAGCGCCGCACAAGCACATATCATCAATAGCATCTTCCGCACCTGCAAGCTTGATTTTTCCGTTCTCAATGCATATCGTTCTTTTTACAAATAAATGCCCAGTATACACTTGAGCATTTACTATATAGGTCTTAATCATATGTTTTTCCTTGTTTTGCAGTGCTTCGCTCAATCATCAAGCGCCGCAACATACTCCGTCATTCTCACAAGCACATCCTCATGCTCCGCAAGCAACGATACCGGAAACGCCGTAGTCATGCTTCCGTATCCCGCCCTGCGCACAACAGCTCTGTGCCAATCACGAAAAACACCGAGCCGTATCCTGCGAGAATTAAAAATTTCATAAAAGCCTATAGTAACGCAATATATCGGCATATCTTCAAGTCTGCCGCCAAAATCGCCTATTGCGTTTGCTGTACGGGTTTCCGCCGAAATTTTAAGCACTCTCGTTTTTAAGCTTTTGAACTCATCCATGCTCCTATCCGGCTCAGGCTCATTAAAAGCCAGATGTCCGTTTATTCCTATGCCTCCGAAGCAAATATCAACACCGCCGAGCTCTTCTATAAGCCTTGGGATATATTCGAGATTATCCGGATCGGGAAACACCCTTTGCTTTTCCGGAACATTAAGCTCATCATCGATTTGTGAATAAACATTCCTTTCCATAAACCCTCTGAACGACAGCGGATGATCGATATCTATCCACTTCATATCATCACCCAGATATTCATCCATGTTTATTATCCAGAGCTTTTTCAGGCTTATTCTCTCCGAATTCACAATCTCCGTGAAATACTGATACTGACCTATCGGCCCTACCGGACATATAAATACCGTTGTTTTCCCCGCAATGTTGTTAGCCTTGACAGTATCCGCCATTTCTCTTGCCATAGCCTCAAATACCGCCGGTTTATCCTCCATAACCGTCATCGGTATTTTGGGATTTTTTATAAGCTGCTCCCTGTCATAATAATAATATTCGTGATACATCAGTCTCGCCTCTTATTTTTCTGTCTCAAGGTACTCTTTATAAACCATGTTCCAAACATAATTCTTAAGCTCCGTAAACCTCGGAAGCATTTTGGTCTCCTGTGTTCGAGGATAAGGAATATCCACATTTACTATGTCTATAATACGACCCGGCCTTGCAGACATTACGATTACCTTTGTCGCAAGCAATATCGCTTCTTCAACATCATGCGTGATGAAGAAGCAGGTCTTTCGTTCTTCCTCCCACATCTTAAGCAGCTCGGATTGCAGCTGCATACGTGTCTGTGCATCGAGCGCACCAAAAGGCTCGTCCAAGAGCAGTATACTCGGATTTACGGCATATGCCCTTGCGATAGCTACTCGCTGCTTCATACCACCTGAAAGCTCTTTTGGAAACGAATGAACAAATTTCTCAAGACCTACCATTTTTATATATTTCATAGCGATTTCTTCTCGCTCTTTTTTCGTATATTCTCGTTTTAATTTGAGTCCAAACTCAACATTTTTCTTTACGGTGAGCCACGGGAACAGTGCATACTGCTGGAACACAACGCCTCTGTCAACGCCTGTATCCTCAACATATTCACCGTCACATATAACATCGCCGTCAGTAGGCTTTTGAAGCCCTGCAATGAGATTGAGCAGTGTGGATTTACCGCACCCGGACGGGCCTACCACGCATACAAATTCATTATCGTATATATCAAGATCTACATTATCAAGTGCAACAGTCTCACCGTTTGTGCTCTGATACACCTTGCGTATACCTCTGAGCATTACCTTTGGCTCCTTTTCGGTGCCGTCAGCATTTTCCAAGTCAAAAACTTCTAAGCTTCTCTCTTCTCCTGCCATGATGTCAGTCTCCTTTCAAAGAATCTCAGAACATTTTCGGAAACAATACCGATAATGCCGACTACAATTATATAAAGCATCATTGCTTCTACATAAAATTCCGAGCTGAGCGCCCTTATACGCATACCGAGACCTGCCGATGCACCTGTCGATTCAGCCGCAATAAGCGTTGTAAGTGCCACCGATATTCCAAGCCTTACCGCCGTTATGATATAAGGCATTGTTGCCGGAAATATAACCTTTACAAAAATAACAACATCGTTCTTTGCTCCGAGCACCCTTGCCGCCTTTATGAGCGTATTGTCAACATTCGTCACACCCTGATACACTGTGATTGTAATAGTAAGAAATGTTGCAAGACAAATGACTACGATCTGCGGTGCTCGTCCGACGCCTACAGCTATTACAACAAGCGGTACATA
>CAYRZK010000039.1:0-7032 GCA_964428785.1 uncultured Oscillospiraceae bacterium
TATAATATATGCATCAGAATTTCGTAGCAAACCTAGAAATTATGACAGATATGTTGAATATATTTTAAAAAAGTATCCGAAAGCTACCGTGAAAATAGTTTGGTCAGTAAAGCTTATAAATTATTAATATTATGAAGGATTGTAAGCCTTGAAAGAATAATAATTGGAAATGTCTATAGATACTATGATCAATCTGCAGGGATTGATTGCCAATTAATTATTAGGCATATCAAAATTGGCATAGTGCATGCAAGCCTGGACAACGGAAGCAAGTTAAAGCATCTATTGACAGAGACAATAACAAAGGCTACTATTTAAGCAAGAAACAACAGGTTGAGGAAGCAGAAGCGGCACACTTGCAAAGCTTGGCTATCACCGTAGGCTTGTAGTAGTTATAAGTGCTTGAAGCTTAAGGAGACAAAAATGAAGCTGTTATTTAAACAAAGAATGTTTTCGTGGTTTGACAGCTACGATATTTATGATGAAAATCGGAATACGGTATATGTAATTAAAGGCAAGCTTGCATGGGGGCATTTGTTCCGAATTTATGATGCCAAAGGCAATGAAATCGGTACGGTGAGGGAAAGAATAATTTCGCTGCTGCCAAGATTTGAAATATATTTAGGCGATCAATATATCGGATGTATCGGGAAAGATTTAACATTACTTAAACCGAAATTCCATATCAACTTTAATGGCTGGTATGTTAAAGGAAATATATTGGAATGGGATTATAAGATATATGATGATAAGAGTAAATTGGTTGCAAAGGTATCGAAAAAACTGCTGCATTTTACGGATCATTACATGCTCGATATAGAAGAACCGAAAGATGCTGTTTATGTACTGATGCTTGTGCTTGCGATTGATGCTGAAAAATGCACACGCGAGAAAAAGCAGAAACGCAAAGCAAGTGATTAGCATATCCGTAAAATACAGCTTGTTATATTGCCGAGAATATTATTATATGCAGTATCAAAACAATACAGTGCTGCAGTGTATACAATTTGGGAAAGACTATATTTCTTTCATAGCCTTTCTGAACTGTGATGTAAAGAGGAGCGCTGTGAATGTTACTGCGATAATGTCTGCGATAGGCTCTGCCATGTAAACACCCGTCGTCGGATTTGATACGATATGAGGCACGATATAAATCAGCGGTATCAAAAGGACAAATTTACGAACGATGGCAACAATGATAGAGTTGACAGCCTTGCCCAAGGAAGTAAATGTCATCTGACATGCGATTTGTATACCGAAAAGCCCCATACCGCCGAAATAAATCTTAAGCATCGGAGCGGCGAAGTCTATCAGTGTCTTGTCAGGCGTGAATATGCTTACAAACAGATGTGGCTGCGCCATAACCAAGCATCATAAAGCGATGGAGTATGTGAGGCATGTTGTGAGAAGCAGACGAAAAGTCTTTTTGACACGACCGGCGTTCCCGGCGCCATAGTTGTAGCTTGTGATCGGCTGTGCACCTTGTGCGATGCCTTGCAAAGGCAGCATTGCAAACTGCATAACACTGGTAAGGATGGTCATGGCGCCGACAGCGATGTCGCCGCCGTAATGAAGCAGTGACGAATTGAAGCAGATTGAAATGATACTTTCACTTGCCTGCATTATGAAGGCTGCCGCACCCAAAGCAATACATGGCATTATTATACCGGAGCGTAAGCGCATATTCGATTTTTTAAGGTGAAGCTGAGTTCTTTTACCACAGAGAAACAGCACTACCCAAATACACGAAATAGCTTGTGAAATTATTGTTGCAAGCGCAGCACCTTTAACTCCCATATGGTAATAAAAAATAAAAATAGGATCGAGTACTATATTGCATACAGCACCTATAAGCACAGAAACCATTGAAACGGTAGTGAAGCCCTGGGCTGTAATAAAAGTATTCATGCCGAGTGTGAGCTGTACGAAAAGTGTCCCGATAGCGTAGATATTCATATAATCGACAGCGTATTTAATGGTATTGTCGCTGGCGCCGAAAGCAAGCAGCAGCTCTTCGTTCCAAAGCAGAAGCACTGCTGTTAAAATGAGAGAGACTATTATTTGAAGGCTGAAACAATTGCCCAAGGTCTTTTCGGCAGATTCGATATCCTGCTTGCCCATGAAGATAGAGGCTCTCGGTGCACCGCCTGAGCTGACAAGTGCGGCAAATGCCGATACAATCATGGTGATGGGCATACAAACACCAACGCCTGTGAGCGCAAGGCTGCCGTCGCCCGGCATATGTCCTATATATATACGATCTATAATGTTATAGAGCATGTTGATAAGCTGTGCGATTACTGTTGGGATCGACAGCTTGAACAGCAATCTGCCGACAGGCGCAGTGCCTAAAAATTCTTTGTTGTTTTCCATATGTGTGCCCTCCTACTTTTGTATAGCTTCGGTTTGTTTTGAGATATTATCGTCGATTCTTTTCATATAGTCTTGGAGCTGTCTTTTTTCATCAGCTGAAAATCCCATGAGCAGTGCCTCGCCAAAGCTTTGCTGTGCTGCTTGTCCGTCCGAAATGATAGAGCCGGCAGCGTCCAGCACCTTTAGGTGAATAGCTTTGCGGTTTGGTTCGTGATATTCGCCGAGCACAAGACCTCTATCTTGCAAGCTGCGGAGCGAAACGGAAACATGAGATTTTGTTAAATGCCGATATTTAACAATCTCCGCTGCCGTATCAAGCTGCGGATTGTTTGCCAAAAACATGAGTACTGTGAATTCCGTAAATGTGAGGTCGTATTTTTCACATATAGGCATAACGGTCAGCGTATATAAATTTTTCCCGACAACATAATGTTGAAAAATGTTTTTCATAGGCTGCCTCCTCCATAAGAAGAAAGTCGGCTGCGCCAATTAAACTTTCGGCGGAAGACTTTCTTGATATTCCGGAGATATTGCATGCAATACTCCTTCACAATAAAAATTGTTCAAAATTGAACAATAATCAGAATAACATGCCCGCCGGTCGATGTCAAGGCTTTGACAAAGAACATTACAATATGTACAAAGTGTTTTTACATAGTATAGCATGATGTTAAGCCCGGCGAAGGACGGTGTTATGTTCATTGAAAATTTAAATAAAACCGTGCATAAACAACGCAAATTTTGATTGATAAAGACAGTGTTTCGAGATAGAATATATTAAAATATTTAGGACATAGGGGTGCGAGATGGCAAACTTTTTAAAAGGAATTATTGTCGGATTCGGAGGGATTTCTCCTGGGCTTTCGGGGAGCGTGCTGCTTATCATTTTCGGATTATACAGAGAAACTCTCGAAGCGCTGTGGACGCTGCTTACGGATTTTAAGAGAAATTTGAAATTTCTTTTACCTATAGTATGCGGGATGCTTACCGGAGTGCTTGCGTTCAGCAAGCTCCTTGATTTCTTGCTTGTAAATTATGAAGTACCGACAAGGTTTTGTTTCTTGGGATTGATACTCGGCACGATACCGGTATTTTTTAAAGAAACAAGGAAAGAGGGCTTTGCGCTAAGGTACTGTTTCGTTATTGTGGGAGCGGTGATAGTCGGAGTGCTTATGTTTACTATGAATACCGATGGTTTCGGTCAGGTAACGGATCCGACGCTTGTGCAGTGTATTTTTCTGGGTATTGCTGTTGTTGCGACAGCTATAGTACCTGGGCTTGATCCTGCTGTAGTGCTTTCGTCGCTCGGATATTATGAGCTTTATATACGCTCATTGGCTGATCTTCGTATAGATGTGCTGCTGCCGATGCTGATAGGTGTTGTTGCCGGCGGCATAGGAATCTCATTTCTTATGACAACGCTGATGAAGAAGTTTTATACAGCAACATTTTCGATAGTGTTCGGACTTTTTCTTGCCATGATACCTAATATTTTGAATGAATCGTGTGTGCTTGGAATAAATGGTGAGTCGGCAGCTTCGATACTGCTTGCGATAATCGGTTTTGTCGTTTCGTTTGCGCTTGGAAGGATAGAGGAGCGGAGCGAGGCAGTAAAGCACAAGTGAAATCATTAGAATAACATAATTACGGCTTGGAGTGTGTAAACGGATAAAAGAGTAAAGAAAAAACAGAAAATGTAAATAAGCAAAGGATGCCGAGATTTTAAGGAGGGTGTTTTGTAAAAAATGAGGTTGATAGGTGTCTGTGATTATACGGTAATTCTTACATATCTAAGCCTTGTGTCGGCTGCTTTAGGTATGGTTTCGGCAGCGCACGGATGCTTCATGATCGCCGTTTCGTGTGTATTCATATCGGGATTTTTGGATGCGTTTGATGGTATAGTGGCTAGGTCGAAAAAGGGACGCACGGAGGATGAGCGGAATTTCGGTATACAGCTTGATTCGCTCGTGGATGTTATTGCATTCGGAGTGACGCCGGGTGTGATTTGTTATTTCATGGGAGCCGACGGTATAACGGGGATTGTTCTCGAAATACTTTTTGCAATGTGTGCTGTGTGCAGGCTGGCATTTTTTAATGTTCTTGAAATGAGGCGGCAGAGCGAAGAGGGCGGCGGCATCGCCAAGTATTACAGAGGTATGCCCGTAACTGCGATTTCCATTATATTACCGCTTGTTTATTGCCTGAAATTTATTGTGTCCGAGCAGATGTTTACGGCGTCTGTCCATGTTATGCTGGGCGCTGTAGCTTTTCTGTTCGTGCTTGATTTTCGTGTTAAAAAGCCGGACTGGCTTAAAATATTGCATATCGGAAAGAAATAAATGTCCGTGTTTAAATATGAACGGCAGTAAATGATTTGTGCGGAAAATTTACAGCGACATGCATATATGAAAAGTCAGCAGATAAATCAAATAAGTCGAGATAAATCAAAAAACGGATGAAAAGTTATAGAAACACAGAGCAGATGAGAGAAATCAAAGTGTATGCATCAAAAAAGTTGTGTTTGTGCACAAAAATAGCGCTTATACTTGCGTAAAATGCTGTATTTTGGTATAATATCGTAATATTGCAGCAGCGATATGCGGGATTTAATCTGCCCGACTTATTAAAACATTGAAAAGGAAGAAGATGTTTATCATGAAAAGTGTAGAAATCAGAGAACTTTTTAGGAACACTGCGGAATACGCAGGCAAGGAAATTACAATCAAAGGCTGGATCAGAAACAACAGAAGCTCAAATAAGTTTGGGTTTATTGAATTAAACGACGGCTCGTTTTTTAAGTCGGTGCAGGTCGTATATGAGGAAGAATTTATAAATAATTTTGAAGAGGTTTCAAAAGCATATATTGCGACGGCGTTATATGTGACGGGTATGGTAGTCCTTACTCCGGACGCAAAGCAGCCTTTCGAGATTAAGGCAAAAGAAGTTATAGTTGAAGCCGCTTCTACTCCGGATTATCCGCTTCAGCCGAAAAGACATTCGATGGAATTTTTAAGGGAAATAGCGCATCTGCGACCGAGATCAAACATGTTTTCGGCTGTATTCAGGGTAAGGTCGCTTGTGGCTTATGCAATTCATAAGTTCTTCCAGGAAAAGGGCTTTGTTTATGCGCATACACCTATAATAACGGGAAGCGACTGCGAGGGCGCAGGCGAAATGTTCAGAATTACGACGCTCGATCTCGACAACATTCCTAAGACAGAAGACGGTGCTGTGGATTATTCTGATGATTTCTTCGGAAAAGAAACTTCGCTTACTGTATCAGGCCAGCTTGAAGCCGAAACATTTGCAATGGCTTTCGGTAAGGTTTATACATTCGGACCTACATTCAGAGCTGAAAATTCAAATACTGCAAGACATGCATCCGAATTTTGGATGATCGAGCCGGAGGTGGCTTTTGCAGATTTAAACGACAATATGGAGCTTGCGGAAGAAATGATCAAGTACATCATCAATTATGTTCTTGAAAATGCTCCGGAAGAAATGCAGTTCTTTAATTCATTTGTGGATAAAGGGCTTATTGAAAGGCTTAATAATATTGTAAATGCTGATTTTGGCAGAGTGTCATATACGGAAGCTGTGGATATTCTTTTGAAGAGCGGAGCGGAGTTCCAGTATCCGGTAGAGTGGGGTATCGACCTTCAGACAGAGCACGAAAGATATCTTACGGAGCAGGTATTCAAGAAGCCGATTTTCGTAACGGACTATCCTAAGGATATCAAAGCATTCTACATGCGTTTGAACGATGACGGCAAGACTGTAGCAGCTTGCGACCTTCTCGTACCGGGTGTGGGAGAAATCATCGGAGGCTCGCAGAGAGAAGAAAGGCTCGATGTTCTTACTGCAAGAATGGCAGAGCTCGGTCTGAAAGAGGAAGATTATTGGTGGTATCTTGATCTCAGAAAATACGGCGGTGTAAAACATGCCGGATATGGTCTCGGATTTGAAAGAATTATTATGTACATTACAGGTGTTTCAAATATCAGAGATGTGCTTCCGTTCCCTAGAACACCTAAGACTGCGGAGTTTTAAAAAAGCAAAATGTATAAAATGTTCATGAAGTACATTGTATAAAGTTTAAGTTAAAAGGCTTGGAATTCCAAGCCTTTTTCTTTTAGTTTTTGTGAAAAAATACATACAACCGGTGTGTGCGTATAAAGCAGATGTAGCAAGACTCGGAAGTGCATGCGGAGGTATCAGTGCATCACAGGGAGACTATGAAGAAGTAGTACACGGCGGCGGAAACGGAGACACTCAGTATATCGTTCTCACACCGGCATCAGTACAGGAAGAAGTAGACCTCGTACAGGAAGCATATGTACTTGCTGAAAAGTGTTTAAATCCTGTAGTAGTATTAACAGACGCTATCATCGGACAGATGATGGAGGGTGTTACGCTTCCTGATGTTAAGGAACATGATATCAATACTCCATGGGCTATAACAGAAGATACAAATGTAATCAGAACAGGTTTTGCAACAGCATATGCTCCATATACTAAAGCTGCTATCAGCAAATGGGCTGCAATGCAGGCTGATGAGCAGAGATGGGAAAGCATCCAGGTTGCTGATGCAGATGTAGTAGCAATAGCATACGGCATCTCATCAAGAGTATGTAAGGAAGCTGTTAAGAAGGCAAGAGC
>CAYRZK010000040.1:0-7002 GCA_964428785.1 uncultured Oscillospiraceae bacterium
CTTCCGAATATCTGAAATGCTACGGGCTTTTCATCATCCAATACGGTAAGCAGCCTTTCTGTATTTTTGTCGCCATACATGAGCCCTTTTCCGGAAACCATTTCCGAATAAGTAAGTGCCGCTCCCAATCTTTTGCAGATGCGCCTCATCGGTGCATCTGTAATTCCTGCAAGCGGCGCAAGTAAAAACGGATTATCAAGCTCAATATTTCCGATTTTTAAATTACCTTTGTTCATTTTTTATCGTTTGCGGAAGAAGATCTTCTCTCCCTCTCCTTGCGATTTTTTTCATAGATTATTTCCAGACCTTCAAGCGTAAGCATTCTGTCCACGATATCGATACAGTCTACACCGCTTGCAATCATATTTGCCATTCCGCCTGTTGCGATAACACGGATAGGCTTATCTGTTCCGCAATAATCGCCAAGCTCTTTTTTCATCTTTTTTACTATATAGTCAACCATGCCCATATGACCGTATACCAAGCCTGACTGCATAGCCTCGTTCGTATTTTTGCAAATCGCATGCCCCGGCTCTTCAAGCTCTACCTTAGGAAGCTTTGCCGTTTTTTCAACGAGCGCTTCCGAGGTGATCTTAAGCCCCGGAGAAATAGTTCCCCCAAGATATTCTGCCTTGTCGCTGATAGCACAGAATGTCGTAGCAGTACCGATATCTATCACGATAAGCGGGCCGCCGTATTTGGCATATGCAGCTACTGCATTAACGATCCTGTCCGCACCGACCTGCTTCGGATTGTCATACTTTATTTGAAGTCCGGTTTTTACTCCCGGCTCGATTACAATCGCCTTGCAATTAAAATATTTTCTCGAAAGGTGCTGAAGTGTATATAGAACAGAAGGAACAACCGTCGAAATTATAATGTCCTTAATTTCCTTTACATCAAGCCCCTCATGTGCAAAAAGCTGATTTATAATCATTCCGTATTCGTCGGCACTCTTCTTATTATCGGTTTCAATTCTCCAGTCTTGTATGAGCTTACCGTTTTTGAACACTCCAAGAACTATATTAGTATTTCCGACATCAAATGCAAGCAGCATATATTTCCTCCTTTTCTTCAAATGCCATGTGCAGCAGTATTCAATATTACTTTACTACCCGTTCCAGCCGCTTAAGAGCAAGCGCTATCGTTAATCCCGGTATAACACGATTACCGGTTATTTCAACGCTCAATATGTCATTTATTTTCTTAAGCCTATATTGCACGGTATTCGTATGAATACCCATGAATTCACTCGTTTTCGCACTGTTCATACCCGCATCGAGCACAAATGTTTCAAGTGTTTCAAGAAGCTGTCTGCCCTTTGTTTCGCCTGCTTCCTTGAAAGGCTCAAGAAGATCAAGATAATTTTTCTTTACATATCCTCCCTGTGTCTGGATGCTGATACAGCTGCTCACAAGCACCATCTCATACTTCGTGAACACACGCTTATATGGAAAAACATTCTGCACGCACGCCGAGGTTTCGCTGATAAGCTTATATGCATCTGCCGCTCCCTCGATTCCCTCAATGCCGAGCACATGGAATATCCTTACATTCGGCTCTGCCTTAAGCCTGTTAAAAAGCTCATTGCACTTGCTTCTGTTGGTATTCATATCATCAAGCGTGCCGATACTCGATGCAAGAATAATACCATAAGTATCTTCACCCTCCGAAATCTTCATGATACGAAGATGCTCTGCTTTTTCAAAATCGGATATGATCCTGCGTCCCTCCGGTGTTTCGATGCCTCGTGAATGGAACACACAAAGTATTTCGTCACCCTTTATTCCGGCATCCTCTCGTAAGCTGTACATCAGGCTCTTATTGCCTCTTCTCAAAGCCTTGATAAACTCCGACTTGGCATCACGCTCAGGCGTATATTTCCACATGCCCATGGCAAGCTCAATAATTTCGGCAAGCTTTGTAATCTCCGCAGCCGAGTAACAGTCCTCATTGTCAACGATTGACATGAAATGCTTTTCACCATTAATCATCACAGGGCCCCAGTAAGTCAGCACGCCGTTTACATCAACAAGCGTATATACCGGAGAAGCGTTCATTTCACCCTCACGCCCCATGCTTATAATCTCTTCCATTGCCACTTTATGGCGTGTTTCAACCGAAAGCACCGGATTAAAATCCTCAGACAAAAGAAGTATCTGAAAATCATTATTTATCGCTGCTTCTCTGATAGCCTCCTGGAAATTGGCATGTTTTTCAAAATTAAGCAGGTGAAATACTGTATTGCTTATCAGCCTGTTTCCAAAGTTATCTCCGTAGAGCAGCTCAGCCATGACCTCTTTCGCTATATCTGACGCAGTCATCATGCCCGGCTCAAGTGAGATGAGTACAAGACCGCCTGCTTCGGCTGCCTTCACTACCTCAGGTGCGATCGCTTTTACTACATCGCCGACATACATTACAATAAGTGCCGTGCACTTGCTCGTCGAAAGTGCTTCCACTATCTCGCACTGCTTACCGATATCATCCTTTACATGGAAGAACCCCGATATAACAAGCTCCCCCGGGCGTCCGACATAAGACGATGCCTCTTCACCGTTCACCCCTTCGAGGACGGAAACATTCCTTATTCTGCTGCCTGCTTTATCTTCTCCTGCCAAAACCTCAGCATTTTTAAGAATGTCCATCTTTAATAATTCACTTACAGTTACCTTCATTCGGGATTTTCCTTTCTTTGTATATTCCTTTGATACCTGCTTCCAACTTATCTTCTTCGACCTTTACTGCATCGTCTTGCTGTCATTATCGCTGTTATTGTCCTTGTCATCGCATGGAGCTTCGCCGCCTGCGGTGCTTTCACTATCCTGCTTTTCTCCCTTTACTTTCATATTGAAATATTCCTGCATCGATTCATCAAAGGTTGCTCTTACTTCCTCTTCGGTAGCATTAACGACCTCTGCTGCGATTTTTACGGCTGCTTCCAGCTCTCTTCTCCCGCTTTCGGCTGCCTCTTCTTCATTAGCCTGCCTGATTTTCTCTTTCTTTTCTTTTACATCCAAGGCGAGCGTTTCCGGTGTCTTTGCTCCAGTATAAAGCGCTTCAAACTGTTCGCCGTCAAGCGTTTCCACTTCGAGAAGCGCCTGAGCCACGGCATGAAGCTTATCGCTGTTTTCGATAAGTATTCTCTCCGCTTCCGAATATGCCTCTTCAACAATTCTCTTGATTTCGGCATCGATTTCCTTTGCCACTTCTTCCGAATAATTCTTCTTGGAATGATAATCATTTCCGAGGAACACTTCATCCGTTGCGCTGTAATTTATAGGACCGAGTACCTCTGAAAATCCGTACTTTGTTACCATTTCTCTCGCAATATCGGTAGCTCTCATAATATCGTTTGATGCACCCGTAGAGATATCGTCAAGCGTAAGCTTTTCGGCTACACGACCGCCGAGAAGATGAATAATCTGTTCGAGCATTTCATTCTTTGTACCGTATGATCTGTCCTCTTCCGGAAGAATCATCGTAAATCCGCCGGCTCTTCCTCTCGGAATAATCGTGATCTGATGCACCGGATCTGTACCCGGCAGGCTTCTTGCCACTACAGCATGACCTGCTTCATGATATGCCGTAAGCTTTCTTTCCTTTTCGGAAATAACCCTGCTCTTTTTCTCAGGGCCTGCAATAACCTTTGTAATCGCTTCTTCTATTTCGTCCATCCTTATCTTGATGCCGTTTCTTCTCGCTGTAAGAAGCGCTGCTTCATTCATAAGATTTTCTATATCTGCCGGCGTAAAGCCCGGTGTTCTTCTTGCGAGCACCTTAGGGTTAACATCATCATCGAGCGGCTTGTTCTTTGAATGCACTTCAAAAATCGCTTCTCTGCCCTTTATATCCGGCACACCAATAACGATCTGTCTGTCGAATCTTCCCGGTCTCAAAAGTGCCGGGTCAAGGATGTCAGGTCTGTTTGCTGCCGCAAGGATTATAATTCCTGTATTTTCGCCGAAGCCGTCCATTTCAACAAGCATCTGATTTAAGGTCTGCTCTCTTTCGTCATGTCCGCCGCCTATGCCCGCACCTCTCTTACGACCTACTGCATCTATTTCATCTATAAAAATGATACAAGGCGAATTTTTCTTTGCCTCCGCAAAAAGATCTCGTACTCTCGATGCACCGACACCGACAAACATTTCCACAAAATCCGAACCGGAAATGCTGAAAAACGGCACCCCGGCTTCTCCGGCAGCTGCCTTTGAAAGATATGTTTTTCCTGTTCCCGGAGGGCCTACGAGAAGTATTCCCTTAGGAATCCTCGCTCCGAGAGCATTATATTTCTTAGGATTTCTAAGAAAATCAACTACCTCTGCAAGCTCTTCCTTCTCTTCCTCAAGCCCGGCAACATCACTGAAGGTAACCTTCTTATCGCCATCCTTGGCAAGCCTTGCTCTGCTCTTTCCAAACTGCATCGCCTTGCCGCCGCCCTGCTGATTCATTATCATCATCACGAAGAAAACCATCAGGACTGCCATTATAATAGTCGGAAGCATATTGACATACCACGGTGTTACTGTAGGCTCGTCACTCGAATATGAAGTAATAATGCCTGATTCCACCTGCGGCAATATATACTGCTGATCTATGATGCTGAGCTGTGTCAGCGACGGCACATAGCATTTGAATGCCTCGCCCGACTTGAGCTTGCCTTCAACAGGCTTGATATTGCTTGTTGTGACTTCTCCCACCTTTATGCTGTCCACCTGTTCGTCGGCAAGGTAAGTAACGAATTCCGAAAATTCTATTTCCTTTGTTGCCGGCATTTCTGTTCCGCCCCTGTAAAACCATGCCATCGAGCACACGATAGCAAAAATCACAAGATATATACCAAAATTTCTAAAGAACTTATTCAACTTTTCTTAATCCCTTCTATCATTTTTGTGTCGCAAAACAAATTTTACATATCTTTGCAAATATGCTCAACTACTTTATCATAATTTTTGTGTTAATTCAAGTATTATCACCATTTTGGTTATGTTGGAAACACTATAATTTGACGAATAGCGTCCCTTGTTCGGCAATATCTCCCAAAACGGACTTGACGCAGCCTCTTTTTCGTTTGTGACTCCGATTTCTTTTACTATATCTATGCTGTCCGCTCCAGGTATCCACAGTATTTCGTTTCCTGCGGCAACTACATGAATCTTATCTCTCAAATCACGAGGTATCTTGCTGTCAACAAAGAAATCCTGAAGCTTTTTTGTTCCGGATGCAAGCTTGATATAGTCGCCCGGTTTTCTCGTCCTGTATTCGAGCTTCAATGCTCCGATGCTTATTGCTTCACCGCTGCTCCTGCTGCTGTCACTGTTTTCGGAAACATATTTTTCAATATCACGGATGCCCTTGCTCTCACACAGCATATCGCAATCGAATGCCGCAAAATTTTTCGGCATATTTCTGTGCTCTATACTATATATATTCCATTCGTGAAGCGGTACAAGCCTTGCGGTCATAGCCCATCCGCCGCTGTCGCAAGCTCTGCATATATCGGTATTCCGAGCTTTTTCGGCATCTCCGTTTATATATTCGGCAGGCAGCCCGTGCATCTCCTGCTGTATTTCGGTATTTTCGGCGTTTTTTGCAGCTTCGGGCGCTTTGAATGCAATTTTATCATATCTTACCACCATCGAATATCCGTACGGAAACTCTGCTGTTTTTCCGGTTGTCGCACGAGCGATCAGGCTGTCTGCCGCCTCGATATGCTGTGCTCCGATATCACGGCTCAGCCCAAGCTCCGAAAATGCTTTAAGAATTATTCGGCTTCGTATAGCCTTGTGCTCATTTTGCAGCGCTTCAAGCGACATTATTACCTCGCTCGGTGCATCATGCGACCTGCTCCTCTTTATAAGTGCAGCCGCATAAGCTTCATCCGTTTTACAGCGCATATAATCTTTATCATCTCCCGCAATAGCCGCAAGTCTGTTCAGCGCTTCGATAATATTTTCGTTAAAATTCTCCTCAATATACGGTATAAGTCCGAGTCTTATCTTATTCCTCGCATAAATCGGCTCGCTGTTTGTGTGGTCAATCCTCGGCTCAAGTCCGATTGCTTCACAGAATGCTTCGATATCGCTCCGTGCTATTCCGAGAATAGGTCTTATGATAGTATATCCACAATTGCTCAATCTTTTTCTTTCAATTCCGGCAAGTCCGTCGGTTCCGGTGCCTCGCATCAGCCTGAAAAGCATTGTTTCGGCTTGATCTCCGGCATTGTGCGCAACGGCGATTTTTACCTGCTCCTTGCTTTTTCCGAAATTCTTTACGATATAATCAGCCTCTTCATCAAAAGCCAGATAGCGCACCTGCCTGCCCGCTTCCTCGCTTGTAAGCCCGTATTCTTTTGCTACTGCATTGCAGTCACGCACAACACTCGTCTGCCTTATGCCCAGCCTTTCGCACAGCTCCTCGACATATTTCTGATCGTTTTCCGCCGCTCCCGGTCTCAGCTTGTGATTGATATGTACAGCCGAAAGCGTTATACCAAGCTCGTCTTTAAGCATATAAAAGGCAAAAAAAAGGCACACCGAATCCGGGCCTCCCGAAAGCCCGAAAACGATGTGGTCTCCTTTGTTTATAAGATCATATTTTGATGATGCTTCTTTTATATCCTTTAAAACCTTGGTAATGATATTTTTATCCTTTGAAATATCGTTTGCACCGCTGCGTTCCATTGTTTCACCCCTTGTTTTTCAAAGCTCCGTTAATCAGGCGCTCCGCACATCGGCAATTGTTCTGCATATCCAAATTATATCACCATATTTGTAATACCGCAACAGAAACACTTCTCACAAAAGACAAAACATTCAAATTGTTTTAGCGACAGCCTGCGCTGCGCTTATATTAGACAGCTTACATACATCTCTATATTCGCATTTTATGCAAATTTCAAAATGCGCATTTGTTTCTGCTCCAATCAGTGCATAATTAGCTTTGTAAAATAAAAATTGCAAAGCTAAAAGGATTATCGCCGTCGAGCTGTGGTTCTGA
>CAYRZK010000041.1:0-6983 GCA_964428785.1 uncultured Oscillospiraceae bacterium
GCATATATCCGCAATATCCGGATTGCTCTTCGATATTTTTACCGTTTACAAGGATTGCGCCATGCTGTGCTTTAATAAGCTTGCAAATAAGCCTGAAAACAGTGCTTTTGCCGCATCCTGACGGCCCTATAACGGACACAAATTCGCCGCTCCGCACGCCAAAGCTCAAATTGCTCAGCATCGGCGCTTTATCCTCTTCGTATTTGAATGTTACATTTTCAAATTTCAGCATTTATATTATCCTTACTTTACTCAACAGATGACTTACATACCATAAATACAAAAGCGATAACCCTTAGGATTACCGCTTACGATTCGTATCTATGTGCCTGCTGCACATCACAATATTTCCCTCCGTTGGCATTATCCAAATCAGGTTTAAAGGGTTACGGCAAAACAGCCGAATCTCAGCACATTTCAATGAGCTCCCCATTGCTTGATTGATTGTATCAACCTTATTAAATTAAAATTATGATATACCCTTTATACAAAAAAGTCAAGTAAATTTGTTTATTGGCACACAGTCTTTTATCGGAATATTATTTTCTCACACAGCTGATTCTGCCAAACCTTTTTCAATATCGCTTATAACCCTGCAGCTCAACTTCATCTGCAAGCTCTACCATATTATTGATAAGAAAATTGCGGAAGCGATTTAACTTACATCACCCGACTTTATTTCATTCATATATCACAAGGCAATATTACCTTTGCTTTTCAGCTGTATTCTAAAAGCGGCAGCGAGATTTACTCGCTGCCGCCATAATGCTGATTACTTATTAAATTACAAAAGCTCTTTTCTCGAAAGGTTGATTCTGTTCTGGCTGTCGATTTCCGTAACCTTTACCTTGACAACATCGCCAATATTCATGACATCCTCTACCTTTTCTACTCTTTCCTTTGCCATCTTTGAAATATGGAGAAGGCCTTCTTTGCCCGGAAGAATTTCGATAAATGCGCCGAAGTTCATAATTCTTGTTACTGTTCCCTCGTAAGTTTCTCCTACTTCTACATCCTTGGTAAGAAGCTCTATCTGTTTAACAGCCGCTTCCGCACTGCCCATATCCGGAGCTGCAACATATACAAGACCGTCATCATCAATATCGATCTTAACGCCTGTATCAGCGATAATCTTGTTGATAGTCTTGCCTCCCGGTCCGATGACTGTTCTGATCTTATCCGGATCGATCTGGAGCGATATAATTCTCGGAGCATACGGTGAAAGTTCTTTTCTAGGCTCAGGGATTTCATCAAGCATCTGATTTAAGATATGCATTCTTCCTTCGTGAGCCTGTGCAAGCGCCGATTCAAGTATAGCTCTCGAAAGCCCGTGTACCTTGATATCCATCTGGATCGCCGTAATACCTTCTGTTGTTCCGGCTACCTTGAAATCCATATCTCCAAGGAAATCCTCCATGCCCTGAATATCCGAAAGTATTGCGATCTTTGAAGTACCGTCTTCCTCTACTCTTTCGATAAGTCCCATAGCGATACCGGATACAGGTCTCTTAATAGGAACACCGGCATCCATAAGTGCAAGGCATGAGCCGCAAGTCGAACCCATTGATGTTGAGCCGTTCGACGAAAGCACTTCAGATACCACTCTGATAGCATACGGGAATTCTTCAATGCTCGGAAGCACCGGTACGAGTGCTCTTTCGGCAAGCGCACCATGTCCGATTTCTCTTCTTCCCGGACTTCTCATAGGTCTTGCTTCACCTACTGAATAAGGTGGGAAATTGTAATGATGCATATATCTTTTTTCTGTTTCTTCAGTAATTCCGTCAATTGTCTGTGCTTCGCCCATTGCACCGAGAGTAGCCACCGAAAGCACCTGTGTCTGTCCACGCTTGAAAAGTCCTGTACCATGTGTTCTCGGCAAGAAACCTGTCTCACACCAAATAGGTCTGATCTCTGTAGTTTTTCTGTTGTCCGGTCTGATACCCTCGTCAAGAATCATTGAACGGACTGTTTCCTTTGTGATATTATAAAGCGAATTTGCAATATCTTTACCATTATCAGGATAAATCTCTGCAAAATGCTCCTTTGTCTCCACTTCAACGGCATCCATATTATCAAGTCTTTCGAGTTTATCGAATGTCTGAATAGCAGCTTTCATCTTATCAACCGCATATTCTCTTACGGCTGCATCGATCTCCTCCGGAATCTTATAAAGCTCGATTTCAAGCTTAGGCTTTCCGACCTCTGCAATAACATCTTCGATAAATGTTATAATCTTCTTGATTTCTTCATGCGCAAACATGATTGCATCAAGCATTACATCCTCAGGCACCTCATTCGCACCTGCTTCTACCATCATGATAGCTTCCTTAGTACCGGAAACAACGAGATGCATTTCTGACTTTTCTCTCTGTTCAAGTGTCGGATTTACGATGAATTCTCCATCCACAAGCCCGATAAGCACCGAACCTGTAGGACCCTCCCATGGAATATCCGAAATTGACAGTGCTACCGATGAACCGATCATTCCGACAATCTCAGGCGAACAGTCCGGATCTACGCACATTACTGTTGCCACAACCTGTACATCATTGTAAAAGCCCTTAGGGAAAAGCGGTCTTATCGGTCTGTCGATAAGTCTTGAATTAAGAATAGCTTTTTCGCTTGGTCTTCCTTCTCTCTTTATAAAACCGCCTGGGATTTTTCCTGCGGCATACATTCTTTCTTCATAGTCTACGCTGAGTGGGAAAAAGTCAATATCAGGTCTCGGCTCTTTTGATGCCACCGCCGTAACATTAACGACCGTATCGCCATATCTTACCGTTACCTGACCGTTTGCCTGCTCGCACACCTTGCCGATTTCGAGCTGGAGCAGTCTTCCTCCTACTGCCGTCCTGAATGTTCTGTAATCTTCAAATCTCATAATAAACAACTACCTCCTGTTTATTTTCTTCTGCTGTTCTTTTACTCTGCACACTGCATGTCCAAGCTTTATCGACTTGCAGCACATACTTAAATATAAATAAAAGCGAGGATTTTTCCTCGCTTAAATTTCGTACCGTAATCTTAATTACTTTCTTAATCCGAGACGAGCGATAAGGCTTCTGTATCTTTCGATGTCCTTATTCTTAAGGTAATTAAGAAGGTTTCTTCTCTGACCTACCATCTTGAGGAGTCCTCTTCTTGAATGATGGTCTTTCTTGTGAATCTTAAGGTGTTCATTTAAATCGTTGATTCTGTAAGTAAGAATAGCAACCTGAACTTCAGGTGAACCTGTGTCGCCTTCCTTAAGCGCATATTCCTTGATGATTTCTGCTTTCTTTTCGTTAGTTAACATTTTATTTCTCCTTTTTTAATACGCCTCTGCCGGGTTCAAGTCGGAGTGTCTTGTAACTCCGCAAAGGTAAAATATATATGTGCACAACGCAACAATTTATATTAGCACATTCGCAACCTGTTTGTAAAGCTCTTTATCGAATAATTTCGCAAAATATAATTTGAAAATTTATTGTCCCGGTTTTTTTACTGTCGCTTTAGATAAAATATACAGATACTATTTAGTATTATCTTCTGCAATAAAGTCCTTAGCTCCGAGTCCAAAAGTGTCGATATATTCCTGCTTGCCCCATACTTTTTTCACCTTATATCTAAGCCATACGGCACCGGATGCTTCATCTGCCTTACATTCGATGAGTGAAAAAGCGACAGGAATATCCTCGCACTTATCATTTGCCGTAAAGAACTGCGGTGTTGAAGTGTTTCCGTCAGCCGTCGGTACTACGACTATACTTACTTCATCCACTAAGCCACTTCTTACGAAGCTCCAGTTAATCATTCCGCCGCCGCCGATTTTTAAATCCCTGACACCAAAAAGCTCAACAAGCTTATCACACATTACAGCAAGATCTATTTCACTTTCACCGCATATAATATATGAAATACCGAGCTTTCTTAAAAATGCCTTATATGCATTTGTTACTGTCTCTGACAGCACTGCAATTATATGCTGCTTTGCTCCGGCATAAGGGACAAAATTATCAGACCATCCGAGCTTTCCTTTTCTGTCAAGAGCCACCAAATATGCTTCCGCATCCGCACACGCAATAAAATCGCCTTCGGGAACAAGCTGAGCATTTTCATCAAGCTCAGGTACCTTACCATAAGTATAATCAAGCTCGCAAGTGTTTGTTCCGCTGAGCTGTGCGTGTACCGGATAATAGTTGCCGCTAAATCCTATTTCCTTAAAAAACGGAGCCGATGCTGTTTCTTCAGGCATTTTCATATAGTTTCCCTGAAGCTTTCCATCCATGCTCGAAAGACAATGAACAACAATATAAGGTTTTTTCATAAACGATCCCTCCAAAACAATATTCTTGCTTCTATTTTATCAAAAAAATGAAAGCAAGAAACCCTCATTTTATGAAATATTTAGAGTTTTCCGAATTTGGTATGATATTCCTTTGCCGTTGCACAGTTGTCCTTGATTTCCTGCGCCAGTGCCTCCAATGACTCAAATTTCTTTTCGTCACGGAGCTTTTTGATAAATTCGACCGTGATTGACTTGCCGTACAAATCTTTATCAAAATCAAAGATATGTGTTTCGATATTTCTGTTATATTCTCCGATGGTTGGCTTATTTCCGACATTTGTTATGCTTGGATACCATACTCCGCCACAGCAGCTCATTGTGATATAGACACCGTTTGGCGGAGCTGCCATGCTTTCATCAAGATTGAGATTGGCTGTAGGGAAGCCTATCTGCCTCCCAAGACGATTGCCGACTACCACTTCTCCGCTTGCAGCATAATTCCTGCCCATATATTTTTTGGTAAGCTCCATGTCACCCTGTTCGATAAGCCCTCGAATAAATGTACTGCTCACCAGATTGCCGTCAATCATATAAGGCTCAAGCACATGCACCCCAAAACCATACTTGATGCCGAGACTCATAAGCACCTCCGGAGTACCTGCCGCTTTAAACCCAAAGCGATGATTAAATCCGCAATATACCTCTTTCATGTTAAATTGTCCCATGATAAGCTCGGTGATATATTTTTCCGGCGGAAGCGTTCTGACATCGTCGGTAAATGGAATATCAAACAGGTAATCTATGCCAAGCTCGGCTATAATATTTGCCTTTTCATCAGCAGATGTGATGCTTTTAACGGCTTCCGCACCCATCACACTGCGTGGATGCGTGGAAAATGTAAATACTGCGCTTTTAAGCCCTGCCGCCTTTGCTGTTAAAATCGTTCGTCTTATAAGCTCTTGGTGCCCCTTATGCACACCGTCAAAATTACCGAGTGCCACTACCGTAGGCTCTATACTATTAACCTCTTCAAGATTTCTGTAAATCTCCATCAACTCTATCTCCTGAAACCTCTGTCATTATGACAGGCTTATAACTCTACCGTTTAAATATTTTATCTGCAACAAGCTTTTTATATTCAAAATTATAAAATGCCACTCCGAGAAACTCCGGAGTGCTTGCCTGATGTCCTGTATGCGGCTTCGCACTTACCGCAGCTGCTTCGCACATGCTGCCGTATGCGACCGCAGCCGCCTCATTTTCAAAGCCGTATACCGCATATGCACGGCGATATTCGTCCCGTATTTCAAACGGAGCCTCTTCATTTTTGTATCTCGGCTCACGCTCGATATATACCTCTGACATTTTTATATGACCGCCGTTCGCAAACCATTTTGCTCTGTCAGCCGTCTTGATCACTGCACATCCAAAAGCCGTAAGCGGAAAATCTGCCGAAATTATAAGTCTTTCAAGCTCGCTTTCTTTTTCTTCCTGCGTGCCGTTTGCTGTAAGCTCCTTTAAATATTCAAGAGGCACCGCATCCTCGATTTTGAATTCGCCGCTGCCTGTTCTGACAAGTGCAGACATTGCGGCGCCGCATCCGAGGCTTTCTCCGGCATCATTGCATATTGCTCGTATATATGTGCCCTTGCCGCAAACAACACTGAATTTTACCGTAAATTCGCTGAGATTGATATCTTTAATATCGATTTCTTTTATATAAACCTTTCTGGGTCTTATATTCACTTCCTGCCCGTCTCTCGCATATTCATAAAGACGGCGTCCGCCATAGCGCACCGCCGAATATTTGGGTGGGTATTGGTCGATATTACCAGAAAACGGCTCAAATGCCTTGCGCACCTCTTCTTCCGTAAGCACAATGCTGCCGTTTGCAAGAGCTCCACGCTTGTCATCCAGTATTTGACCCCATACATCCTGTGTATCCGTCGTTATTCCGAGCTGCATCGTACATTCATACGACTTAAGATCAAGCTCCGTATATTCCGCAATCCTTGCACATGTGCCTATACATACAGGGAGCACTCCCGTCGCATTAGGATCAAGAGTGCCCGTATGTCCTATTCTTTTGATACCCGTAAGTCTCCTTACTGCATAGATGCAGTCATGCGATGTCATGCCGGCAGGCTTATTTATATTGAGTATTCCTTCTTTTATCATTTTGTTCCCGTTCTGTTTATCCGCCATTATTTCAATGCTTGCTGCTCTTGATTCTCAAGCGCCTCCGTAACAGCCTTAATCATCGTTTCTGCGGCATTTTGCGGCGATGTGTGCAAAGTACATCCTGCCGCCCTGATATGACCGCCTCCGCCGAAATTTGAGGCTATTTTCGCAACATTAGCATATGATTTGGCACGCATACTTACCTTGATTTCATCATCAGCAAGCTCTTTTAAGAAAACAGCCACCTCAACGCCCTTAATGCTCCGCAATGTATCAACAATGCCCTCCGCATCATTCATCTCGGCTCCGGCTTCGCCCAGCATAGCCCGTGTAACCGTGGTAATTGCAGCTTTTCCGTCCGCAAACACCTTTATATCGTCTGCTGCCATGCCGTTCAGCTTGATCTTGGCAAAGCTGTCGTTTTCATAAATATTGGCAGACAATGCGCTTGAATCAACACCCTTTTTCATAAGCTCGATCGCTACCTCGTGCGTATGAATCGTTGTGTTTGAATATACAAAGCGTCCTGTAT
>CAYRZK010000042.1:0-6965 GCA_964428785.1 uncultured Oscillospiraceae bacterium
CTGTTATTTCATCATATTTTTCGGGTACGAGCTCCGATGTGAATATCTCCCACATTATTTTGCCGTTCGGAATCATCGCTTTAAGCTTGTCAAATTCATATACAATCTGCGTATTCAGCGTAGCTTCTATATATATGCCTTTCGTATCAGCACCGGCAAAGTCCGCAAAAGCCTCCGCACCGAACCGACTTTTTTCATACACCTCATCCTCATATGCTTCGCCGCCGAGACAGGTTTCTTTCCAGCTCCCGTCCTCAAAATAGTCGAGCACATAGTAAAGCGTATTCGAAAATCTTTTTTCAACATTAAGCGCAATATTGTTTCTCGAATAAAACTCGCCATGCGTTTCATCGAAATCTTCGCCGGCTACGCCGACATAGCCTATGCTGTCACGCCACATTTTAATCCCTGCGACCGAAAACGCACTCCCGCCGAGAAAGCCCTTGACGCTGCTGCCGTCCGCAAAGTTCACATCATTAACCATTGTATATCCGGCTACTATATATTCCATAATGCACCTCTATCTTCCAAAAAGCTTCCTTAATTTCTCTGCCGGGCCGCCCTTTGCAGCCATATATTCAAGCACTTCATCTATGCTCTTGTTACCGGCTCTTGCGCCCATTTCCATAATGCTTCTTGACGCTGCATATGTTGCAAATACCGCCGCATCAAGCGTATCTCCGAGATAATCTCTCGCAAATGTAAATGTGCTGTTAAATGTGTCGCCTGCGCCGGTTACATCAATCACTTCCGTCCGCACACCGTCAATCGCATATTCCTCAGCGCCCGTATAGATCCTGCACCCTTTTTCGGCAAGAGTTACGACCACTGTATTCACGCCGGCATCAAGAAGTGAGCGTACGGCATTTCCGCCTGTATGCTCTTCAAGCGCCGCAAAGCCCACATCATTCATAAACAGCGTATCCATATACTTCAGGAGAGGCTCGTAATCCTCATCCACCGTATCCACATCCATATCGCAAACAATCCTTACGCCGGCATCTGCCCACTCTTTTACAATATCGGCAGGTGTGATATCTTCATTTTCGCACTTCAGCCTTTTAATTTCAAACGGATTGGAATATATCATATCCGCCTTGGCAATTTCATCTATTATTTCACGGGTAAGAATAATATCGTTGTCGCTCATGGTTACGATCAGCACCGTGTGCGTATCATCCGAAAGCACGATAATACATTTTGAATCGGGATTTGCTTCGTCATATACAACAAGGCTTGTATCTATACCGTGCGTTTCAAGCTCATCACAAAGATCCTTGTCTCTCGGATTTAAGCTGAAACAAAATCTGACATTGCCGCCGTATCCGGAAAATACACATGCCGCATTAGCGATCATGCCTCCGTAATATGTTTCCTGCTGGCGTACTATAACCTTTTCTCCGAGCTTTGGAAACTTATCCGCTTTAAAATATTCGTCACGGGCAACATCGCCCAAAAATACCGTAAAGTTATTATTCATAATACATCCCTCTTATGCGCCGCACACGCTTTGTATTGCGAATATGCCTGACTTTCGAGCCTCGCACATTTATACATTCGCATTTTTCGCTATCCTCTGATTCTTCTTACAGCATCCATAAATCTTTTAGTATTTTCTTCGCTTACGGGATTTTTAACATCGCCGTTTTCTTTTAAATAGCTTCCGACAATGATCGCATCGCCGATAGCGAGCTGCTCATCAATATTGTCAAGCGTTACTCCTGCTGCCACTACCAAAGGAAAATCGCCTATGATTTTTCTGAATTCCTCAATTTTTTCGGTAGCCGTCGCTATTCCCGTGCCCTCGCCCGTTACAGCCATAGCATGACATCTTTCAATACCGAGCCTGAGGTCTGTATCAAGCGATCTGCCCGAAAGGTAAGGCTGATACTTAAATCTCACACCGCCGATAAGCTGCGCCTTTGTTTTCGCCATTTCTTCTTTTATAAAAGCTTCAAACGGCACATCATCCTCAGGTGTCAAGTGTCCGCATACCGAATCCACCTGCATAAAATCACAGTGATATTTTCGTGCAAGCTCGAAATTGAGAGGATCATCGTCGAGAAGATTGATGCCAAATGCCATGCTTCCATGATTTTTTTCGACATAAGCAAGTACCTTTTCCGCCTGCTCAGGTGTGCAGAAATAATTCTCGACAAGCACACCGTCTATGCCGCATCTTTCAAAAATATCAAGCTCTCTTATCGTCTTTGTCATCACCTCTTCATCGGTGCCCTTGATGCCGTGCAGGACTGCAATAATCGGCTTTTTTCCCTTGAACAGTGCCAAAAATTCGTTTTTCATAATCTTACCTCTTGTACAACCTCCGCTCCGTATCGTTCTCAGGCAATCGGCATACCGTATACCGTCGCCGTATCTTCCGTACGGATTTACTATTTAATTCCGAGCTTTTCTTGGATTTCGGCAGTCACTTCGCCGAACTTTTCGAGGAACACATCAACATTTTCTTCAAAGAAGCCTCTCTGCTTCTCATCGCTTATGCCCGGTATATTCTGCTTGATTAAGTGATATGCGCTCTTAAATGACGCAACAAAATTATAATATGCCACTGCAAGATCGCTGTCGAGATTAGGATTTGTATGTCCTGCTGCTTTGTTTATTTCTTTAAGCCCACCATGGCAGAGATCCATCACATTCAAGCACACCTTGGCAGAAATACGATATGCTGCACCGAGCGCTTCATTTCGCGCCGCCTTTTCTTCTTCCGTTTCTCTCGGCATTTTAAGAGCTATCGCCACCTTTTCATATGCCTGCTTGTCCTGATCCGCCATAGCAAGAAGATTCATATAGATAGGCGACATATATGCCCTTACAGACTTCGCCGTAAGCTCCTCCTCCGCATATTTTTCGTTTTCGATGGTAAACTCCGCAGCCATCATTACGAGTGCTGCGCCGAGCGCTCCCGTAATTGCTGCCGCACCGCCGCCGCCCGGAGTCGGTGTTTTGGCTCTGAGCGCTTCCGTAAATTCTCTTATTTTCATATCATAAATCGCCATATGTTATACTTCCTTTCAAAATCATACTTATTTTAATTATACATTTTTCAGACAATTATTCCAACTATTATTTTGGACTGTCCACTTGCAGTAAGCGGATATTCATTTTTCATTCGTTTCCGCCTGTGTTTCATTGACATGCTTTTAAATATGTGGGAAAATGTGCTTACAAAATCAAATGAGGTTTATAAAGTGTAAGGAGGTCGTCAATGAAAACACTTAATGTTGAAATGAAAGATATCGTCGAAGCATATGCCAGAATTCGTGATTATGTTGTTAAAACTCCGCTTATTTATTCCAAAGAGACTTCTGAAAGGACAGGGAGCGAAGTATGGTTTAAGCTGGAAAACATGCAGCCTATCGGCGCATATAAGCTCCGTGGTGCAATGAACAACATTCTCGGCATGAGCGAAGAAGACCTTGCAAAGGGCGTCGTAGCCGCATCAGCAGGCAATCATTCGCAGGCTGTTGCATATGCTGCCAAGCTCAAGGGCGTATCCGCAGTAGTATGTGTACCGGAATCCACTCCGATGAATAAGCGTGAGGGAGCGCTCAAGCATGGCGCAAGGCTTGTTGTATACGGCCCTACATATGATGCTGCAGAGAAAAAAGCTCACGAAATCGAACAGGAAGAGGGCAGAAAATTCGTACATGCCTTTGAAACCGAAGAAACTATCGCAGGACAGGGAACTGTAGCGATCGAATCGCTCCTCGAAAAGGGCGACTTTGATGTAATCCTCGTACCTACCGGCGGCGGCGGACTTCTTGACGGTGTGGCAATAGCCGCAAAAGCCATGAACCCTGATATCAAGGTTTACGGACTTCAAACAAACACCTCCGCACCTTGGTACAAATCATTTTATGAAAAACAGCTTAACAACGACTGTCCGTTCCTGCCAACATGCGCAGACGGTCTTGAGGGCGAGATCACATGGCCTAATGTTGACCTTGCTTTAAGATGCGGCGTGGACGGAATTATCGTTGTCGATGAGCAAACAACAAGAGAGGGCATTAAATGGATGGCTGCAAAGCATCACTTCATGATTGAGGGCGCATCTGCAACATGCCTCGCAGCGCTCTTTGAAAACATGGACGAATTCAAGGGCAAAAAAGTCCTCTGTCTTATCACAGGCGGCAATATCGACCTTGATAAGTTCTGCAAGATCTGTGAAGATAAATACGATTGGGAATAATAATTTTACAAGGAAAGGTGCTTTTTAACAATGGACAACGAACATATCATTTTAGTGGCGGACGCAGAGCTGCCTTACAGCGATATCGTAGTTACGGATGGTAAATATCTTTTCGTATCCGGTCTTGTTTCGGAAAATCTCGAAACGAGAGACGAGATATACGGCACGATCGAAGAAGAAACAAAGATACTTCTCGACAACTTAAAAATCATACTTGAAGCCAACGGCTCAGATATGGAGCATGTCGTAAAGGCGGATGTTATCGTCAGAAATTGGGATGACAGGCACGGCATGAATGAAGAATATGTCAAGCATTTCAATCCGGACAAGCTCCCGGCAAGGATTTGCTTCGGCGGCGTCGAGCTGTCCGGCGAAAGCAAAGTTGAGATGGGCTTCATCGCAACGAAAAAATAGCGTACACCAAAAGTGAAAAACCGCCGAAACCATTGCAGCAAATGGTTTCGGCGGTTTTATTTTCCGGCAGTTGCAGAGCTAAGAGGATTTTCTCACTTTCTCTGCTTGCCCAAATTCGATTTAATCGGCATATGCTTCGTTAAAAACCTCAATAACAGCTTTAACAGTTGCAAAAGCATATCTTTCTATATATTCGTCAGTACGCATCATTTCAAGATTTTCTTCATTGGAAAGGAATGCACCCTCTATGATAATGGCAGGCATTACGGATTTATTCAAGACCACAAGCTCTTTTCTGCTCTCAATCCCTCTGTCAGTAGTGCCGAGCGCCTTTACAAGCTCATTCTGCACGGCTCTTGCTATCGTCTTGCTTCCGAACTTATAGCCTGCGTCGGTCTCTTTCGCATAATAGCATACAAGACTGCCCGTCAGAGTCGGATTCTCCGAAGAATTATTATGGAATGAAACAAGCAGCTCCGCACCCGCTTCATTCGCTATATATGCTCTTGTTTTTAATTCGACAAAAACATCCGTTTCTTTCGTCATAACAACATCAAAGCCTGCTTCCCTAAGAAGCTCCGCCGCTCTTAACCCAGCTGCCAGATTAAGCGTTTTTTCATACAGCTCGTCCGACTTGCCTTTGTGCGCAATTGCACCCGGATCCTTGCCGCCGTGCCCCATATCAACAGCTACAATATGTCCCTTGGCATTTTCCGTCAGCTGAGGCAGAGCTGTCATATCATAATTCGGGAAAAGCACACCCTCTATCATTGTATAGCCCGATGTGCCCGTGCCGCTGTTTTCTCCGTTTTCGTCCGAAGTATCGGTGCGTCCGCTGTCACCTCTGTTAGGCGAGTCTGCCTGCGGTGATGTTACCGCAACAGTCCTGCTCAATTCATCCCATTCGACACCGTAATTAAGGCTTTCGGCAGCAAACCGCACAGGAATCATCGTGCTTCCGAAATAATCGCCGTCATGGTCGATTATAAGCGCCGGAACATCCAGCTCCTCGATCTCACCGTTCACCGTCGCCGTCTGTGCACCTATCACAAGCTCCGCATTATAATCGCCGTGTTCGATTTTCACTGTCTGTGTTTCCGCTGTCCATGTGACTGTCGCACCGGCTTTTTCAAAAAGCGCTCGTGCCGGGATAAGCGTTCTTCCCGCACTCTCTCCATCCGGCGTAATGATTACGGGCGGCACATCTTTTTCCGCAAATTCAAGCCTTTCACCGTCAAGCGTCAGCGTGACAGGATAGTTTTTGCAGAAATCAAGTCCGTCTCTTATATTCGTATCCGTTATAACCGGCGCCGCAAACGCAGAAGCGCTGCTTGCTCCCATAAAAATGCAGGCAGCCGTTAATATTCTCGCTAAATGTTTCTTCATAATACCCTCCCATTCGACATATTGTAACACAAACAGACACAAATAGGAACCGCTTGCCAAAAATTACCATAAACATTTACAAAAGCATCACATTTCTGTATAATAAAATGCAGCTTTTCTTTCAGAAACAATATCATAGTGAAACAAATATAAATTCAAACGGAGATGACAACATGAACGACTCATTTACAAAAATCAATGATTATATATCATATATGCCCGAAATCAAGCATCCTCTTTCGGCGGATATAGGCATCATAAAAGGCGAAGAATTCACATGGCTTTACGATGTGGGAAACGGCGACAGCACACTTGCCGCTTTAAATAGCATCGGCGGAAAAATCAATGTCGTTATTTCACATTTTCATCCCGACCACGCTTCCAATATCCATAAGCTCGATTTTGAAACGCTTTATCTCAGCAGCAATACACGAAAATATATAAAAAGCGGCATCGTGCCGGAAAACGGTCTTGTCATTCATGACGGCATTAAGCTGCATTTCTTCGATATTCCTGCATCTCATGCCAAGGGCTGTCTCGGTCTCGAAATCAACGACGAATATGCTTTTATCGGAGATGCTACTTATCCGGGATATAAGCCGACACATATGTATTACAATGTTGGTCTGCTTAAGGAGCAGATTACTATTTTTGAAAATCTCAAGGCAGACAAGTTTCTCGTCAGCCACATCCCCGGACTCGTTCAAAGCAAGGATGATGTGCTTTCGAGGCTCAAGCACATCTACAGCAAGCGTGAGCCGAAGTCGCCGTTTATCAATGCCGGCAGCTACGGCGAATAATAATAAACAAGGCAGGCGATATTTTCCGCATAAAGCGAAAGCCGCCGCACGGTTACCCAATAATTCCGTGCGGCGGCTTTCTTGTATCTTCCTGCGAGAGCGTCAGCCTAAGCCGCTCTCGCATATAATAAGCGCATCTACATACAGTCCATTCC
>CAYRZK010000043.1:0-6924 GCA_964428785.1 uncultured Oscillospiraceae bacterium
ATCGATAAACGGTATAATTAAACCTAATGGCAATACAGGCGCTCGCCATACATACAGCCGGCGGTTATTGAACAGAAAGCCGACATATTGTGTGAGGCTGGCAAATATACAAGGAATAATAAGGGGATTTACAAATGCTTACAATTAAGGAAATGCAGGCTGAAATTTTAAGACTCAAAAAAGAAAATGACATATGTATTTTGGCACATGCGTATCAGAGCCACGATATCTGGGAAGTGGCAGACTATGTCGGAGACTCTTACGGTTTGAGCCTGAAAGCGGCAGAGGCTCCGCAGAAAACCGTGATTATGTGCGGAGTGCGTTTTATGGCTGAGACCGTTAAAATACTCGCACCGGAAAAAAAGGTAATCCTTGCGCATCCTCTTGCGGGATGTCCCATGGCACAGCAGTATACTAAAGAGGATGTCATAAAGCTTCGTGAAGAAAATCCCGGATATGCTGTAGTGGCTTACATAAATACAACATCCGAATTAAAAACTGCATGTGATGTTTGCGTAACATCATCGGCAGCAAAAAATATAGTAAAAAATATGGAGGAAAAGGACATAATTTTTATACCTGATCCTAATCTCGGAAGCTATATAAGAAAACAGGTGCCCGAAAAAAACATAAAGCTGGTGAACGGAGGATGTCCGGCACATTCGGCAGTCTCTGCGGATACTGCTTATAAGGCAAAAAAAGCGCATCCGAATGCACTTCTGCTCGTGCATCCTGAGTGTCGTGAGGAGATTGCGGAGATGGCAGACTATGTAGGCAGCACGACTGGAATTATGGACTTTGCAAAAAAGAGCGAAGCGAAAGAATTTATAATAGGTACGGAAAACAGTATTATAGAGCATTTGCAGTATGAATGTCCGGGCAAAAGATTTTACCCGCTTTCGGCAGAGCTGATATGCGCAAACATGAAGCTTACGACTCTCGGTGAAGTATACAGCTGTGCGGCGGGCATCGGCGGAGAAGAAATAGATATTCCGGAGGATGTTATGCATGGTGCGAAGCGATGCATCGAAAGAATGCTTGAGCTTGGCGGTAAATAACTCGGCGCAGCATCAAAAATGAATAAATATGTGTAAAAATGCAACCTTGGGCTTCGCTAAATGCAAGCCTTTTATATTACAATTATTTGTATTTGGCAAAATGTATGGTATAATTATTAGGTTTAAAGGCATATGATACAGATCTTACAATTAAGGTGATCTGTTAATAATAATGTTTGGGAGGCTGTAAAAATGGCTATAGAAAAAGTGCGTGAATATTTCAAGCAGTTTGGTATGGAAGATAAGATTCTTGAATTCGATGTTTCGAGCGCAACGGTAGAGCTTGCGGCACAGGCTGTAGGCGTGGAGGGAGCAAGGATTTGCAAAACTCTTTCGTTCAAAACACCGGAAGGCGGCTGTATTTTAATCGAAACGGCAGGAGACGGAAAAATAAACAACGGCAAATTTAAGCATCAGTTTGGATTTAAGGCGAAGATGCTGACTGCAGAGGAAGTGGTCAAATTTACCGGACATGCCATTGGCGGAGTATGCGCCTTTGCCATAGAACATCCAGATGTTAAAACATATACGGATGTTTCGCTTAAGCGTTTTGAAACAGTATTTCCGGCGTGCGGCAGCAGCAACAGCGCAATAGAGCTTACGCCTGATGATCTTTACAAATACTCGAATGCGGAAGAATGGATAGATGTTTGTAAGCTCCCGGATGAAGAATGATTTAAAACTGCTTTTGCTCAGTAAAACAAAAAATTACAGCGGAGTCAGGCAATTTTCAGAAAAGAGGGTTAGAATATGTGTGTAGCAGTACCGGGTAAGGTCGTATCTGTAGACGGTGATAAAGCACAGGTGGATTTTAAAGGTAATTTGGTACCTGTAAATACAGGGCTGATAGATCCGAAGGTCGGACAGTATGTTCTCGTTCATGCCGGCTGTGCGATCGAAGTAATGGAAAAGGATAAGGCAGAAGAGCTGATAGACCTTTTTGCGGAGCTTGAGGAGGTCATGGGATAGTGAAAGCCGAGGACATTATAAAATATCTTAGGGAATATGACGGTCGTCCGATAAAGCTTATGGAAGTGTGCGGAACACATACGGCAAGTATATTCAAGAGCGGCATACGCTCACTTATTTCGCCAAAAATCAAGCTGATTTCAGGGCCGGGATGTCCTGTGTGCGTAACGCCGACAGCATTTATTGATAAGGTGCTTGAATATGCGGCAAAGCCGGATCACATCGTATGCACATTCGGAGATATGATGAAGGTGCCGGGGACAAACGGAAGCCTCTCAGATATGAAAGGCGAGGGCATACATGTTGAAATGATGTATTCTCCGTTTGAGGTGATAGAAAAAGCGGCAGCAAATCCGGATATTACTTATGTAATCGCCGCCGTAGGCTTTGAAACGACAGCGCCGGTATATGCGCTTGCCGTAAAACAGGCATCCGAGCGCAGGATAAAGAACATCAAATTTGTGACAGCACTCAAAACAGTAATACCGGCATTGAAGTGGATATGCGAAAATCAAGAGGATATAGATGGATTTATCTGCCCCGGTCATGTGAGTGTTGTTATCGGAAGTCATGTATATGAGGAGCTTGCGGAGAAATACGGCAAGCCATTCGTAGTTGCTGGCTTTGAAGCGGAGCATATACTTGCGGTAATTTGTGATATAGTAAGACAGATAGAAAACGGAGACGGCGATGTAAAAAATCTTTACAAAAATGCTGTTCGTGATGATGGAAACAGCAAGGCGCTCGCAGTTCTTGATGAATATTTTGAGGCGGATGCAGCCACATGGAGAGGGCTTGGAGAAATACCAAATTCGGGGCTGTATTTAAAACCTGAATATGCTGAATATGACGGCGGCAGCCGTGGTCTTGATAATGATATGAAGCTTCCCGAAGCTTGCTCGTGTGCGAGTGTTATTGTCGGAAAAATAAATCCGGACGAATGTCCGATGTTCGGCAAGGGATGTACGCCGCTGCATCCGTACGGACCATGTATGGTAAGTGCCGAGGGTGCATGCGGTATTTGGTATCGAAGCATATAAGATAAGGACAGGAATAGCGATAGATATATATTGGTGCTCGGACGGTTTCGGTAACGGTGTACTTGAAATGACTGAAGCAGCCTGAAAATGCAAGAAGAAAACGGCAGCAGGCGGATGGATATATAAAAGGAATTGTAAAATGGAAAAAATTGTAATGGCTCACGGATCCGGAGGCAAGACCGGAGCCGAGTTGATGGAAAAGATATTCGGAAAGCACTTTAAAAACGAGGTGCTTGATAAAATGGAGGATGCGGCTGTTCTCGAAATAAACGGCAGAATAGCATTCAGTACGGATTCGTTTGTTGTAACTCCGGTGGAGTTTAAGGGCGGAGATATCGGTAAGCTGTGCATTTGCGGAACGGTAAACGATCTGCTTATGATGGGAGCGGTTCCGAAATATATTACATGCGGTTTTATCCTTGAGGAAGGGCTTGATATAGAGCTGCTCGACAGACTTGTGGAGTCAATGGCAGCTACGGCAAGAAAAGCAGGCGTTAAGATTGTTGCGGGCGATACGAAAGTCGTTGAGGGAAACGGCGGACTGTATATAAATACATCGGGCATCGGCATTATACCGGATGGTCGTGATGTGAGCGCAGCCAACTGCAAGCCGGGTGATGCGGTGATAGTATCGGGAACACTCGGAGATCATCATGCATGTATTTTGAGCGCAAGAATGGGTATTGAGAATAATATTAAGAGCGACTGTGCGGTGCTTGCCGAAATACCAAATAAGCTCTTTGAAGCGGGTATAAATGTCAAAACCATGAGAGATGTTACTCGTGGTGGGCTTGGAACAATTTTGAATGAGATTGCCGAAATGTCCGAATGTGCTGTGGAACTCAGTGAAACGGCAATACCTGTAAACGATGATGTCAAAGGCTTTTGTGATATATTGGGACTTGATCCGATTTATATGGGCAATGAGGGTAAGATGATTGCTGTAGTACCGGCATCGGATGAAGCCAAAGCCCTTGAAATCATGCGAGAAACAGAAGTCGGAAGGAATGCGGCGGTAATCGGGCATATAACAGAGGGAAAGGGCGTTGTGATGGTCACAAGGCTTGGCGGAAAACGAATAGTGGATGTTCTTTATGGCGAAGGTCTGCCGAGAATTTGCTGATATAGGCAGGAAATACTGCTTCGATTGGTAAGATAAGGCGACACAAACGATGTGAAAGGGAAATCAAAACATGAGAGAATTAGCAAAGTTCCCCTTGAAATACAGAATAGCATATTTTCTTGTTCGCAAGGCTGTAACGCCGGTAATGCTCAGAAAATATTCTTATACAAGCGAGATTGCACCGAAGATGAGCGAGCCGTATCTCGTGCTTGCCAATCACACAACGGAGCGTGATATGCTCATGGTGGCATCGGGTTTTCCGCAGCCGATGTATTATGTCGGCGGTGCGCATCTTTTGCGTACCAAAATGAAATGGTTCATTACAAAGGTGGCGAACATAATTCCGGCGCCTCGTGGCGGAAGCATGATGCGTACCATAAAAGAAATACTCGGAAGATTAAAAAAAGGATATAGTGTAATGATGTTTCCGGAGGGATGCCGGTCGTTCTGCGGTGATACGGCAGATGCCGGAATGCCGACGGTGAAGCTTCTGAGGAAAGCAGGCTGTGCACTCATTACATATAGGATTGTCGGCGGATACTTTGTCGCACCGAGATGGGCGCATCATCATCGTGACGGACATGTGAGCGGCAGGGTTATGAATGTATATTCATCCGAGCAGCTTGCAGGTATGACTGACGAAGAAATATTGGCGGCAATTAATGCGGATATCGGCGAGCAGGCATATGAAACTCAAGCCGAAAAAATGAGTCCGTACACCTGCGAAGGGCTTGCGGAGGGACTTGAAAATTATTTAATCATTTGCCCGAAATGCGGCAGCTATGACACTATGGTGACAAAGGGCGATCATTTTGAATGTTCACATTGCGGACTTGGCGGCACATATACGAAATATGGCTATCTTGAGGGGGAAGAGCTGCCATACAGGCGTGTGGATGACTGGGGACACTGGATGGTGCCGAAGTTCGACGAGGATATGAAAAATATTGAACATGGGACACTTCTGTTCAGTGAAAAAGATATGCTGCTTTATCAAATGATGCCGGATCATACGAGAGCAGATATAGGCACGGATGAGCTTAGAGTTTATCATGACAGAATGGAATGGCGAGATAAGGTGTTTGAGTACAGCAAGATTTCGGCAATGTCGCTGCTGTATTTCGGCAAGTCTTTTCTCTTTACGGATGATACAGGGTATTATGGGATTACGGGTGAAACATTTCATGCTTGGAAAGTAGAGCGCCTTGTGCAGCTTTACCTCGGCATGAACGATGCGCCGTTATAAGGAAGCTGTTCGTTTGCGATCGGTTGACTTATCACTATATTTGTTTTTTTAGGAGGAAAAAATATGAAAAAACTGATGGCCGTATTATTGGTGTTGGTTATGCTGCTGGGCATGGTCGCTTGCGGCGACAATAATGATGCAGACACCGATGTTATCACTCTTAATGTTGCTTATATGCCTAACTGGGGTGCGCTCTGGGCAGTAGCGGCAGCTGATGAATTGGGCTACTTTGCTGAAGAGGGTATCGAAATAAACCTTGTTCAGTTTGAGGATGGACCTACTGAAATAGCAGCTATGGAATCCGGCGAGATTGATATTTCATATATCGGTGCGGGAGCTCACAGACTTTGCTCAACGGGAAATGCCAAAATCATTACTCTCCAGCACCTTGATAATGCAGATGCGGTTATCGGTCTTAACGGCATCACATCACTTGATCAGCTCGCAGGTAAGACTATTGGATATGCTGCGGGAACCTCGTCGGAAACAATTCTTCTCGAAGCTCTTGCATCTGTAGGACTTACTATGGATGATGTTAACGCTCTTTCGATGGACGCTACAGCACTTACAACTGCTGCAATGGCAGGCTCTGTAGACGCAGTGGCAGCATGGTCGCCTTATACACTCACAATAATGGAAGAAATGGGTGACAATGCAGTTAAGCTTTGCCAGAATATTGACTTTGAAGGGCTCGTTTCACCGGCAAGCTGGGTTGTAAATCCTAAATGGGCTGATGAAAATGAAGAAACAATCGTTAAGTTCTTAAGGGCTATATTAAAGGGTATGGATTATGGTTCGGATTCGGCTAACTTTGAGCAGATTGCAGAATGGCAGGCAGCAATCATTTCAAGCACTGCCGAGGTACTTCTTGAACAGCAGTATGACGGGGACTGGCTCGATTCGGAAAGAATTGCAGGTTATCTCGAAAGCGGCGAAATGCTCGATTTCTATCAGGCACAGCAGAATACATTTGTTGCCAATGGTGTTTTTGAGGCGGACGGACTCCTTACACCGGAGGAATTTGTTCTCACAGATTTACTTGAACAGGCTTTGGCAGAATAGTGACAGGCAAAATCAAACATTAAAACTTATTGTTCCGGAGCGCTTTTTTTGAACGCTCCGGAAACTTCTTTGAAAGGTAGGGCTTTGCTGTGAACAGAGTGCCGAGAAGAAACAAAAAAAGAGATATAGTATCTATGATTCCGGATCCGATATGGCTCAGCCTGTCACTTATCACGGCTTGCATTGTATGGTATTTTCTATCAAAGGGAGAGGTGACGGGGAGAAGCTTTCCGCCGCTTATCGATGTTTTTAAATCATATTTTAACATGGCACTGCCGAGAGAAAGCGGTGGCAGGGGTGTTTTTTGGGCGGATGTCCAAAGCTCGCTTATTTCGGCGGGCAGCGGCTTTGCGCTTGGATTTTTGTTGGGTGTACCGGTAGCATTTTTAATGGCATGGTACAGACCGCTCAGATATATTATTGAGC
>CAYRZK010000044.1:0-6789 GCA_964428785.1 uncultured Oscillospiraceae bacterium
ATACAACGGTATGTACCATGCCAAATCTAAATCCGGTGCCGGACTGTGCCGAAAATCTTAAATTACAGCTCGATGCCATAAAAAGAGATGCTGTCATAAGAGTGATCCCTTATGGGGCAATTACCGTAGGTGAAAAGGGCGAAGAGCTTGCTGATATGGCAGAAATAGCAAGCGATATCGCAGCATTTTCGGATGACGGACGGGGAGTGCAAAGCGGCGAGATGATGAAGGCGGCAATGGTTAAAGCCAAGAAGCTCGGAAAGCTCATAGCGGCGCATTGCGAGGACAACAGCCTTTTATTCGGAGGATATATACATGATGGTAAGTATGCCAAGGCACACAATCACAGGGGTATATGCTCGGAGAGTGAATGGAAACAGATAGAGCGTGATATAAAGCTGGCTGAAGAAACCGGAGCAACATATCATGTGTGCCATATATCGACCAAAGAAAGCGTAGAACTGATAAGGCAGGCAAAAAAACGAGGTGTTGATATAACATGTGAAACAGCGCCTCACTATCTTGTTCTTGATGAAAATGATATTGAAGAGGACGGGCGATTTAAAATGAATCCGCCGCTCAGAAGCGCAGAGGACAGACTGGCGCTCATTGAGGGTATAAAGGACGGGACTATCGACATGATTGCGACCGATCATGCGCCTCATTCCGAAGCTGAAAAAGCCAAGGGGCTGGCGGGTAGCGCATTCGGAATAGTAGGATTGGAAACTGCATTCCCTATTCTTTACACGAGGCTTGTAAAGCCGGAGGTTATTACACTTGAAAAGCTTGTGGAGCTTATGGCGATAAATCCTATGAAGCGTTTCGGTATAGTGCCGAGCAGAGATTTTACAATATTCGATATGGAAGCGCAATACATTATAAATCCCGAAGACTTTCAAACCGAAGGGCGAGCTACGCCGTTTGCGGGCGATGAAGTGTACGGAAAATGTATGATGACGATAGTAAACGGCGAAGCAGTGTTTTGCCGTGAGTATAAATAATCGGGAGGAAAAGACAATGACAAAGAGAAAAGACATCAGAAAAGTTTTAATTATCGGCTCAGGCCCTATCGTAATCGGTCAGGCTGCCGAGTTTGACTATGCCGGAACACAGGCATGCCTTGCACTCAAGGAAGAGGGCTATGAGGTAGTGCTTGTAAATTCCAATCCGGCAACGATTATGACTGATACGGCTATTGCCGATAAGGTATATATGGAGCCGCTTACCCTCGAATATGTAGCGAAAATTCTTCGTTACGAAAGACCGGATGCAATTGTACCGGGAATAGGTGGACAGACCGGGCTTAATCTTGCTATGCAGCTTGAGAAGAAAGGCGTGCTTAGAGAATGCGGCGTAGAGCTTCTCGGAACAAGCAGCGAAAGCATAGAAAGAGCGGAGGACAGAGAGCTTTTTAAAGAGCTGTGCCAGTCGATAGGCGAGCCTACAATACCGTCTGAGATTACCTATAATCTTGAAGAAGCCAAGAGGGCAGCAACAAAAATCGGATATCCTGTAGTGCTCCGTCCGGCATTTACACTCGGAGGAACGGGCGGAGGCTTTGCATATAATGAAGAAGAGCTCGTAGAGATCGGTACGAATGCTTTTAAACTTTCACCGGTACATCAGGTACTTATCGAAAAGAGCGTAAAGGGCTATAAGGAGATTGAATTTGAAGTAATGCGTGACGGAAACGACACTGCGATTACTATCTGCGGCATGGAAAATATCGACCCTGTCGGAGTACATACTGGAGATTCCATAGTAGTCGCTCCGATTCTTACATTAAATGATCATGACCTTAAGATGCTCAATGACAGCGCAATTAAAATCATTCGTGAGCTTAAAATTGAAGGAGGCTGCAATGTGCAGTTTGCACTCAATCCGGAAACAAGCGAATATTATCTGATAGAAGTAAATCCGAGAGTATCTCGTTCATCGGCGCTGGCATCAAAAGCAAGCGGATATCCTATTGCAAGAGTTACGGCAAAGATTGCCGTAGGAATGTCGCTTGAAGAAATAGAAGTAGCAGGAGGAAATGCAGCGATGGAGCCGAGCCTTGATTATATCGTAGCTAAGCTTCCGAGATTTCCGTTTGATAAATTTGCATCGGCTAAGAACACTCTCGGCACGCAGATGAAAGCTACCGGCGAAGTTATGGGTATCGGCTCAAGCCTTGAAGAATGTCTTTTAAAATCGGTGCGTTCACTCGAAACCGGCGTATGTCATTTCAGACTTGCAAAGTTTGATGGTATGAAAACAGAAGAGATCAAAGAATATATGGGAGAATTCAAGGACGACACGATCTTTGCCGTTACGGAGCTCTTGAGAAGAGGCGAGAGTATCGAAGAAATTCATAAAATTACAATGATTACTTCATACTTTATCGAGGCGTTGAAAAAAATCGTAGATATGGAAGCGAATCTTGAAGCAAACAGGGGCTGCGTCGAAACGCTCAAGGAAGCCAAAAGGATGGGATTTGGCGATGAATATATTGCAAAGCTCTGGGGTGTAAAGGAGACTGAGGTATACAAGAAAAGAAAAGAAAATGGTATAATACCTGTTTTCAAAATGGTAGACACGCTCCACACAGGTGCATATATTCCTTATCTTTATTCATCATATTCGGGCGAAAATGCATCGAGGCTTACGGATAAAAAGAAAATCATAGTGCTCGGAGCAGGCCCTATAAGGATTGGACAGGGAGTTGAATTCGACTATTCGACAGTTCATGCTGTAACGACGATCAGAAAATCGGGATATGAGGCTATTATAATCAATAACAATCCGGAAACTGTTTCGACTGACTATACGACAAGCGATAAGCTCTATTTTGAGCCTCTCACGCCTGAAGATGTTATGAATATCATTGACTTTGAAAAGCCTGAGGGCGTTATAGCATCGCTCGGCGGACAGACTGCGATAAACCTGGCACAGCCGTTAATGGATCGTGGTGTTAAAATTATAGGCACTGACTGTGCGGCGATAGAAAAAGCAGAAAACAGAGATTTGTTTGAAAAGGTGCTTGAGGAGCTTGGCATCCCGCAGCCGCCGGGAAAAGCCGTAACAAATATTGAGGATGGTGTAAGAGCGGCGGAGACAATAGGATATCCTGTACTCGTGCGCCCAAGCTTTGTACTCGGCGGTCGTGCAATGCAGATAGTTGCCAACGAAGCGCAGCTCAGGAAATATCTCCAGACTGCTGTTGAAATAGATGAGGATAAGCCTGTACTTGTAGATAAATATATTATAGGCAAAGAAGTCGAAATAGATGCAATCTGTGACGGCAAGGATGTATTTGTGCCGGGAATTATGGAGCTTGTTGAGCGTACAGGTATTCACAGCGGAGACTCGATAAGTGTATATCCGACTTTCAGCATATCGGATAAGGTAAAAGGAACGATATTAAGATATGCAAAACAGCTCGGACTTGAAATCGGTATTATCGGACTTTATAATATACAGTTCATCGTTGATAAAAATGAAGATGTTTATATTATCGAAGTAAATCCTCGTTCGTCAAGAACCGTGCCTTTCCTCTCAAAGGCTACAGGATACAGCCTTGCGGATATTGCGACAGATGTTATCCTTGGTGTAAGTCTTAAAGAACAGGGCTTCTTCGATATATATCCGAAAGAAAAGGAAAGATGGTATGTAAAGGCTCCGGTATTCTCATTCAATAAGATAAGAGGGCTTGATGCATATCTTTCACCTGAAATGAAGTCAACAGGAGAAGCAATAGGATACGATGATAAGCTCAATCGTGCGCTTTACAAGGCTCTTCAGGCGTCCGGAATGCACCTTCAGAATTACGGAACGGTATTTGCGACCATAGCCGACAAGGACAAGCATGAGGCACTTCCGCTTATACGCCGCTTCTATAATCTCGGATTTAACATCGAAGCGACTGCCGGAACAGCACGCTTCCTTAAAGAAAACGGCATACGTACTCGTGTTTACGGAAAAATCAGCGATGGCAGTGAGGAAATACAGAATGCCATTCGCCAGGGACATATTGCATATGTTATCAACACAAGCGATATTGGTGCAAACGACCAGCAGAGCGATGGATATCAGATAAGAAACTGCGCTACCGAGAACAATGTGACCATGTTCACGGCGCTCGATACCGTAAGAGTGCTTCTTGATGTACTTGAAGAAACCACGCTGCGTATCTCAACAATCAATGCATAGTGCATAGATATAATTGTATGATGGCACCTGCGTGTTTGAAATTTGGATTTGACGACATATTATGTATACCTGAAAGGAAAATAAATGAAGCAGGGAATATTTAGAATAACCGAAAACATAGAAATTGCGCCGAATGTAATGCGTATGAGGCTCGAGGGTGATACATCTGATGTGACCAAGCCGGGGCAATTTGTGAATATAAAAATAGATGGCTTTTTTCTGAGACGCCCGATCTCCGTATGTGATTGTGATGATGGAAGCCTTACATTGATATATAAGGTGGTGGGCAAAGGCACAAGAGCCATGGCGGATATGAGAGGCGGAGAGCTTGACATACTGACAGGTCTCGGAAACGGATATGATATTGCAAAAGCAGGTACAAGTCCGCTTCTTATAGGCGGAGGCGCAGGTGTTCCGCCGATGTATATGCTTGCCAAAAAAATCATTGCCGGCGGAGTGACGCCCAATGTCATTCTCGGCTTCAATACGAAAGATGAAATTTTTTATGAGGATGAATTCAGGAAGCTCGGATGTGATGTTACAGTGACTACTGCGGACGGAAGCTGCGGCATAAAGGGCTTTGTAACGGATGCAATGAAGAATATGGACTATACATATTTCTTCACATGCGGCCCTGAGCCTATGCTTAAGGCTGTTGACAGCATTGCGGAGACAAGCGGACAGCTTAGCTTTGAGGAAAGAATGGGATGCGGATTCGGAGCATGTATGGGCTGCTCATGTGAAACAAAATACGGAACGAAGCGCATATGCAAGGATGGACCTGTGCTCGAAAGGGAGGAAATTATATGGTAAACTTAAAAGTTAATCTCCTCGGTGAAATCCTGGATAATCCGATAATACCGGCAAGCGGAACATTCGGATACGGATATGAATTTGCAGAGCTTTATGACATAAATATGCTTGGCACATTTTCATTCAAGGGAACGACAAGAGATGCGAGGTTTGGAAATCCGACGCCGAGAATTGCGGAATGTACATCGGGTATGATAAATGCGGTCGGACTGCAAAATCCCGGAGTAGATAAAGTTATAAGTGAGGAGCTTCCGAAGCTGGCGAAGTGTTTTCATAAAAAGGTGATGGCAAATGTGAGCGGATTTTCGATTGAGGATTATGCTTATACATGCGAGAGACTTGATGCATGCAAGCAGGTAGGCTGGCTTGAAGTGAATGTGAGCTGTCCGAATGTTCATGGAGGCGGAATGAGCTTCGGAACATCACCGGAAGCGGCAGCAGATGTGACAAGAGCGGTAAAAGCCGTGACAACAAAGCCTGTAATAATAAAACTGTCACCGAATGTGACCGATATAGCAGCTATAGCAAAAGCCTGCGAAGAGGCTGGCGCTGATGGCATCAGCCTTATCAATACGCTTCTCGGTATGAGAATAGATTTGAAAACAAGAAAACCGATCATCGCAAATACGATGGGTGGATTTTCGGGAAGCGCAATATTTCCGATAGCTGTAAGGATGGTATACCAGGTGGCTCAGGCGGTAGATATACCTGTGATAGGCATAGGCGGAGTTTCGACAGCGGAGGATGTTATCGAGATGATGCTTGCGGGCGCTACGGCAGTACAGGTGGGAGCAGCAAATCTGGTTAATCCGTATGTATGCAAAGAAATTATTGAAGAGCTGCCCGGCGTTATGAAAAAATACGGAATACAGTCGATAAAAGATATTATAGGAGGACTAAGATAATGGGAAAGGATGTAATCGTTGCCTGCGATTTTGCAAGTGCAAGGGATACGCTTGAGTTTCTCGATAATTTTAAAGAGGAAAAGCCTTTTGTGAAAATCGGTATGGAGCTTTTTTATGCCGAGGGGCCGGAAATAGTAAGGCAGATTAAGAAAAGAGGACATAAGATTTTCCTTGATCTTAAGCTTCACGATATTCCGAACACGGTAAAAAAAGCAATGGCAGTATTGTCAGAGCTTGATGTTGATATGTGCAATGTTCATGCGGCAGGCACGGTCAAAATGATGGAGGCAGCGCTTGAGGGGCTGACAAGACCTGATGGAACAAGACCACTGCTTATAGCTGTTACCCAGCTTACATCGACAGATCAGGAAAGAATGGAAAACGATATTTTGATAAATAAGCCTCTTGAAGAGGTGGTCATGACTTATGCCGCAAATGCAAAAAAAGCAGGGCTTGACGGAGTAGTGTGTTCGCCTCTCGAAGCCGAAAAAGTACATGATGTATGCGGTGCAGGCTTTATGACTGTAACTCCGGGAATAAGATTTGAGGGCGGAGAAGTAGGAGACCAGGTAAGGATTACAACACCGGCAAGAGCTAAGGAAATAGGCTCGGATTATATCGTCGTGGGCAGACCTATCACAGCGGCGGCAGATCCGGTAGCGGCATACAAAAAATGCGTAGAGGAATTTATAGGATAGATAAAAGGAGAAAACTATGGCAGAAATAACAGATAAGTTGATTGCGAAAGATTTACTTGCTATAAAAGCAGTATTTTTAAGACCGGAAGAACCGTTTACATGGGCAAGCGGAATAAAAAGCCCCATTTACTGCGATAACAGATTAACGCTTACGGCGCCTGATGTGAGAACGGATGTGGAGC
>CAYRZK010000045.1:0-6780 GCA_964428785.1 uncultured Oscillospiraceae bacterium
ATATGCATCAGCGCCACCTGCACAGGATTGTCACCGTCAAACGGCACTTGCCCCGTGAGCATCTCATAAAGCACTATCCCCAGCGAATATATGTCGGATTTTTCATCTACATATCCCCCTCTTGCCTGCTCCGGCGAGAAGTAATGCACCGAGCCCATCACCGTTCCCGTGCTTTCCGTTGTCTGAGACGCCGCATCCATAGCCTTTGCAATACCGAAATCCGTAATTTTGGCAGTACCGGACTTCGTAATAAGTATATTATGCGGCTTAACATCTCTGTGGATTATATTATTCTTATGCGCTACCGAAAGTGCAAGCGCCACCTGCTTCGTGATTTCCACGGCACGCTTCCAGTCTATTGCACCCTCTTCTTTTATCAAATCACTGAGAATATATCCTTCTATAAGCTCCATTACTATGTAATGAATATTGCCCTCTCTGCCCACATCATAAATATTTACGATATTTGGATGCGAAAGGCTTGCCGCCGCCTGCGATTCACGCCTGAAGCTTTCGATGATTTTAACATCCTTTGTAAATTCCGGCTTGAGGATTTTTACTGCCACATGTCTGTTAAGCAGCCTGTCCCTTGCCTTATACACAACAGCCATGCCGCCGTCGCCGATTTTTTCTATCAGTTCATATCTGCCTGCAAGTATTCTGCTAGCCATTATAAAAACTCCTTTATATCTTCAAACAAACAACTGTTATATTATCTCTTCCGCCGGAACGATTGGCTGCATTTATTAGGAGCCGGCAGGCATCCTGCATGCTTTCCGCATCCGACACAATTCTTACTATTTCTTCATCATGTATCTCGCCGTGCAGCCCATCCGTACAGAGAAGAATAACATCATCGCTTCTGATTTCTACCCTGAATATATCAGGCTCAACGACCGCATCGCCTCCGAGTGCTCTTGTAATAATATTGCGCTTGGGATGCCTTTCGCTTTCTTCCTCAGAGAGCAGTCCCTGCTTTACAAGCTCGTTAACATATGTGTGATCCTCGGTTATTCTGCTTATCTTTTCGTTCCTTATAAGATAAGCTCTGCTGTCGCCGACATTCACTATATAAGCCTTATCTCCCGATATATATGCAATCACTACCGTCGTTGCCATTCCCCTGTTTTCATCATGCTTGCGAGCCTTGGCATAAATTTCAACATTTGTCTCTTCAAGGCATTTTATAAAATATTCCTGCAAGGCATTCTCGTCTTTGACCTCTGCAAGCGGATGCGTCTTGACATACTCCGCAATCATGGAAACAGCCGTCCGTGAAGCAATCTCTCCGGAATTGTTGCCGCCCACACCGTCCGCCACTATATAAACATCCTCGGCCGGCATAACAAAATAGGCGTCTTCGTTGTTTGCTCTTCTTATTCCTTTATCATTTTTAAATCCGAGCTGTACCATCTTCGCTATACCCGATACTTTTCCTTTCTCATCTTACAGATATAAAAACCATCTGTTCCATTAATATTCGGAAGCAGCTGAATAGCCTCTTCCTTGGTAAAATCACTGTTTTTTCTCAAAAATTCAGCCGTTACTCTTTGATTTTCATACGGATTTATCGTGCATGTGCTGTATATAAGTACTCCGCTCGGCTTGACATAAGGCGCAGATGCCGACAAAATATCGAGCTGTTTTCTCGGAAGCTCCGCAAGCTCATCCGTATACTTCTTATATTTTATTTCAGGCTTTCTTCTTATTACTCCGAGCCCGGAGCACGGCACATCGACAAGCACCCTGTCTGCTTTTTGTTCGAGCTGTGCATCCGTTTCTGTCGCATCCCATTCACGGGTTTCGATGTTCGCTATTCCGAGCCGCTTTGCTTCACTTTCGATCTGCGAAAGCTTTCTTATGTATATATCCGAAGCAAGAATTTTGCCTGTATTGCCCATTTTTTCGGCTATCGCAAGTGTCTTGCCTCCAGGAGCCGCACAGAGATCAAGCACCAAATCTCCCTGCTGAGGATCGAGCATTTCGACAGCGAGCATCGATGCTTCGTCCTGCACCGAAAACATACCGTTCTTATACATATCGGTATCGAGCAGCCCGGAGCCTTTAACATGAAGTGCATTTTCCGCCAGCTTTCCCTCTCTTACCTCAAAGCCTTTTTGCACAAGACTGTCCATAAGCTCCTGCTTGGATACACGGAGCTTATTGCATCTTATCGTCGTTTCCGGCGTCACATTGCCGGCTCTCAGCAAAGACTCAACGAATTCATAATTATATTGCTCCAGCCACAGCTCCGTAATCCAAGGCTCATATGAATACATTATCGAAAGATATTCTGTCTCGCCTTCACGGTCACTCGGCATTTTTATCTGATTTTTGTTTTTTATATATGCTCTGAGAACAGCATTGATAAATCCGTCTCTTCCTCTTGCATATTTTTTGGCAAGAGCAACACTTTCATTCACTGCTGCATATTCCGGCACGGAATTCATAAAACGCAGCTGATAAATTCCCATCCTGAGAATTGCAAGGTCGCTTTTTTTAACCTTTGAAATGCCCGTCGTCACCAGCTGATCCAGTATATGGTCAAGCAGCAGCTTGTTTTCGAGCACTCCGTAAACAAGCTCTCTCACAAATGCCGGTGAAGCGGGCTTGTTCAGGCTTATCCTGTTGTTCAGCGCAATGTTTGAAAAGGCTTTTTTTGTTTCAATATCCAGCAATGTTAAATAAGCGGTATTTCTGTTGACATCTGCCATCAATCATCCCTCCTGGCGATAATTATCATTCTGAATAAGCTTAATATTGCCGTAGCAAGCGCAGCAAGATAAGTCATTGCCGCCGCCGAAAGCACTTTTTTAACACCCCTTGACTCCTCATTAAATATTATTCCGTTTTCCGTGAGCTGCTTTAATGCTCTTCCGCTTGCATTAGCTTCCACCGGAAAAGTTATCGCATGAAATCCGACAACAAGCACAAATGCCAGTATTCCGAGGCTTTGCAAGCCTTGTGCGGACATCAGAAGGCCGAGTATCAGAAGCGGCCATGCAAGATTTGATGCGAAGTTCACTGCCGGAACCATGGTATTGCGCATCTTGAGCGGCACATAACCTGTCGCATGCTGAACGGCATGTCCACATTCATGGGCTGCTATACCGACCGCCGCTACCGATGTGCTGTTATATACCCCGTTTGAAAGTCTGAGCACTCTGACTCTCGGATCGTAATGGTCGGAAAGTTTTCCGCTCACAAGCTCTATTCGTACATCGTTAAGTCCGTTTCTGTCCAAAATCATACGAGCTGCCTGCGCTCCCGTAATATTCCTAATCGTTCCGACCTTTTGGTATTTTCCGTATGCCGCATTTATCTTTGCCTGTGCGTAAAGTGTAAAAATAATTGCCGGAAGCAATATTATCGTTGTCGGATCAAAATAATACGGATAAAACATTTTTTATTCCCCCAATCTCTTTCCTATCTCAAGTTTTTTACCCCTCAAATAATCTCCTGCCGCAATGCGTTTCTTGCCCGGCGCCTGCACTTCTGTCAATCTCAAAATGCCGCCGCCAGCCGCAACATCTATTCCCTTTTCTGATGTTGCCACAACAGTACCGAATGCCGCATCGGCTTTTTCGTTTATAGGCTCTGATGCCCATATCTTAAAGGTTTCTCCGTCAAGCAGAGTATATGCACCCGGCCATGGCGAAAGCCCCCTTATAAGCCGCTCAAGCTCAACCGGAGTCTTGCTGAAATCAAGCTTGCCTTCTTCTTTAAAAATCATCGGCGCATATGTCGCAAGACTTTCATCCTGTTTTATGCGTTCAAGCGTACCGGCTTCGATTTCGGGCAGCTTTTCGACAAGCAGCCTGCCTCCGAGATGCGCTATTTCATCCATCAGTACATCCGAGGTCTTTCCGGCAGTAGTTGTTTCCGCCTTGGCAAGCATATCGCCAGTGTCAAGCCCCTCCTCCATGTACATCAAGGTTACGCCGGTAACATCATCGCCCTCCATTATTGAGCGCTGTACAGGCGCCGCTCCTCTGTATTTCGGAAGAAGCGAGCCATGTATATTGATACAGCCGAGTCTCGGAATATCGAGTACCTCCTTGGGCAGTATCTTACCGTATGCCGCAACTACAATCAAATCCGGTGCGTATTCACTCAGTATTTCAAAAAATTCCTCGTTATTCTTTATTTTTTCGGGCTGAAGCACCGGTATACCAAGCTTTTCAGCCGCTTCTTTTACAGCCGTTGCCTGCATCTTCTTGCCTCTGTTCTTAGCTCTGTCCGGCTGCGAAACAGCGTATCCGACTTTATGTCCGCTGTTTGCAAGGTGCGAAAGTATTGTCGCCGCAAATTCCGGCGTTCCCATAAAAATCGTTTTCATAATATGCTTTATTCCTCTTCATCCTCATCATAAACAGCTTCATGAACATCTGTCGCTTTATCGATATAGAGTATCCCGTCCAGATGATCATATTCGTGGGTCATAACAATCGCTCCTAAGCCCTCAAATTCGAGAATTCTTTCTGTACCGTCATAATCAAGCCCTTTTATTTTGACATAAGTAGGTCTTTCGACTGTTCCAACATATCCCGGTACCGAAAGACATCCCTCCTCGCCTGTCTGGCTTCCGCTCTTTTCGATTATTTCGGGATTTATCATATATACCGCCTTATCCGGCTCGTTTTCCGGATCAGGTATTGCGATAAACATTCTCCGCATGATGCCTACCTGCGGTGCTGCGATACCGACTCCCTGATTGCTCGTCATTGTTTCGAGCATATCGTCGAGTATACCTCTTATTCTGTCATTAACCGTATCCACCGGTCTGCATATCTTACGGAGAATAGGATCTCCTTCAATCACAATATTTCTAAGTGCCATAATATCTAACTCCTTGTGTCAATTTAGATGATAATTTACATTTTTATTATTAATTTACATCAATATTTTATTTCTTACATAAAGCTAAACGGATTTATATCCATCGCAATACTGAATTTTGCTTTTTTGTCCGCATCGAGTGTTTCACGCACCTCCGTAAGGTATGCGCTGTAAAGCCTACGCTTGCCTATCGGCGCTTTGAGTATGATATGATATCTGTACTTTCCGGACAGCTTGCCTATCGGTGCAGGTCTCATGCCTATCAGATTTGCTTCATCGTCTTTTCCGAGCTTAATTCTAAGATGCTTTTCGGTAAGCTCCGCCCCGTCTGCCGCATCCTGCTCCTCATCTGCTGATACAACGATCTGCATCATATCACAATACGGCGGATATCCGAGCATCTGCCTCATGCCCTTTTCAAATTCGTAAAATTTATCATAGTCCTGCTCTGCCGCAGCGACGATCGCATAATGCTCAGGCGAATATGTCTGAATGACTACTCTGCCACGCTCATCTCCTCGCCCGGCACGCCCAGCCGCCTGCGTTATCAGCTGAAAAGTACGCTCGGCAGCTCTGAAATCAGGTATATTGAGCGAAAGATCCGCCGATATTATACCGACAAGACCTACATTTGCAAAGTCAAGACCTTTGGCAACAAGCTGTGTGCCTATCAGAATATCCGTTTTTTTCTTTTTGAAATTTCCCAGTATCTTCTCTATGCTTCCTTTTCTTTTGGCAGTGTCAAAGTCAAGTCTGTCCACCGATGCCTCCGGGAACATCATCTTTACTTCTTCCTCAAGCTTTTCGGTACCTGTGCCAAAATACTTTATATATTTGCTGCCACATTCCGGGCATGTTTTCGGTATCTTAACCCTGTGTCCGCAATAATGACATACGGCGGCATCCTCGTCTCTGTGATATACCATGGATATTCCGCAGTTATCACACTTCACCACATATCCACATTCTCTGCATGATACAAACGGCGCATATCCTCTCCGATTAAGGAAAAGTATTATCTGTTTTCCTGCCGCTATATTGCTTTCGATTTCTTCAAACAGCTTTGCACTTATGATGCTTCTGTTTCCGTTTCGTATCTCTCTTCGCATATCGACAAGCGTTACATCCGGGAGCATCACTTTATTATATCTTTCTTTCATGGAGATTTTGTGATATATTCCGGCATCAGCTCTCAGCGATGTTATAACGCTCGGAGTGGCACTTCCGGCGATCACAATCCCTCCATAAGCCTTGGCTCTTTTTATTGCAATTTCTATCGTATCGTATTTAGGCGATATATCCGATTTATATGAGCTCTCATGCTCCTCGTCAATAATAACAGCGCCGATATTGCTTAGCGGTGCAAACACCGCAGAGCGTGCGCCTATCACAATCTTCACCTCGCCTCGCCTTATCCGCATCCATTCGTCGTATCTTTCGCCGAGGCTCAGCCTGCTGTGCAGCACAGCAATATTTTCATGTCCAAAACGCTCCAAAAATCTTTCGATAATCTGTTTCGTGAGTGATATTTCCGGCACGAGCATTATAACTGAGCTGCCTTTTTTCATACATTCCGCCGCAACACGCATATATACTTCCGTCTTACCGGAGCCTGTAACACCATGAATGAGAAAAAGCTCATGCTCATGCCTGCTTATATAAGGCATTATCTCGCTCATTGCATTTTTTTGTTCGTCCGTAAGCTCCTGCAGCGGCTCGCTGCTCCTGCACACCTCGTCATACGGCGGCTTGCGGCGTTTGCCGCTTTTCAGAGGCGCACCCGGCGGCACAAAACATTTTACGGCATCTATCGTTTTGCACAGATAACGCTTTTTCATGAAGAGCGCTGTTTCCAGCATTTCCTCTGTGAGGCATACATCCGGATCCATCTCTTTCACTTCTTTTATATTCTTAAATTCTTTCTTACATTCTTCATTTACC
>CAYRZK010000046.1:0-2796 GCA_964428785.1 uncultured Oscillospiraceae bacterium
AGTCAATCGGCTCAAACAATACAGCTAACATGGCTTATGCTACAATCGAAGCTCTCAGAACTATGGCAACAGCAGAAAAGGTTGCTAAGCTCAGAGGCAAGACTGTAGAAGAAATTTTAGGATAAGGAGGACGCTATAAATGGCAAAGATTAAGGTTACACTTACAAAGAGCACAATTGGCGCTTCCCCTAAGCAGAAGAAGGTAGTAGAAGCGTTAGGACTTAAGAAGATGCATCAGTCGGTAGAACTCACAGACTGCCCACAGGCTCGCGGAGCAATTGAAAAGGTATCGCATCTTGTTACTGTAGAAGAATTATAGGAACGGAGGGTGCAGGCTTATGAAACTTCATGAATTACACGCACCTGTAGGTGCTACAAAGGCTCCAAAGAGAAAGGGCAGAGGTACAGCTACCGGTCAGGGTAAGACTGCCGGCAGAGGTATGAACGGTCAGAATTCAAGATCGGGCGGCGGCGTTAGACTTGGATTTGAAGGCGGACAGATGCCACTTTACAGAAGACTCCCTAAGAGAGGCTTCACAAACATTTGGGGCACAGAATACACAGTTATAAATGTTGATGATTTAAACAGATTTGAAGCCGGAACAGTTGTAACTCCTGAGTTACTCAAGGAAGAAGGTATTGTTAAGCAGGTTAAGGACGGAATCAAAGTCCTTGGCAATGGCAATCTTGAAAAGAGCATTGAAGTAAAGGCTCAGAAGTTCAGCAAGACGGCAATCGAAAAGATCGAAGCTGCCGGAGGAAAGGCAGAGGTGATCTAATATGAGTGCGCTTAAAACAATTGCTCAAGCCTGGAAGGTTAAGGAAATCAGACAGAAGATGATATTCACTTTCTGGATGCTCGTAATCTTCAGGATCGGGTCAAATATCCCTGTTCCGGGAATGAACAGAGAGGTTTTACACGAGGTATTCGATGGTGGTACAGGTTTGTTTGCGTTGTTTGATTTGTTCTCGGGTGGTGCGTTCAGCCAATTTACAATATTTGCGCTGAGCATCACACCGTACATTACGGCGTCAGTCATATTACAGCTTCTCACTGTTGCCATACCGGCACTTGAGAGATTAGCAAAAGAAGGTACAGAAGGAAGAAAGAAGATGGCACAGTACACTCGTTATCTGACGGTGGTACTGGCTCTCGTACAGGCTATCGGACTTACAGTGGGATTGTTCAGAAGAGCGCTCATCGACCACAGCATTTTCTCAGTGGTTGTTATCGTGCTCACACTTGCAGCAGGTACTGCATTCCTTATGTGGCTTGGCGAACAGATCAATGAACGTGGCATTGGAAACGGAATTTCGCTCCTGATCTTTGCTGGTATCGTTTCGAGAGTTCCGTCAGCTATTCGCAGCACAGGCATTAAGCTTATCAACGGTCAGATTGGAATTATTTCAATCATCGTATTCCTCTTATTTGCAGTACTCGTAATAGTAGGAATTATAATGATACAGCAGGGAACAAGAAAAATTCCTGTTCAGTATGCAAAGAGAGTGGTTGGCAGAAAGATGTATGGCGGTCAGTCTACACATCTTCCTATCAAGGTTAACCAGGCAGGTGTTATGCCGGTTATCTTCGCCATCTCATTGCTCCAGTTCCCTATGACGCTCACATATTTCTGGCCTAATTCAGGCTTTGCGTCATTCGTAACAAACTGGCTTTCACCTTACGGAAATACAGCGGGAGTAGTGATTTACACTCTTTTAAATGCAGCACTTATTATTGCATTCACATACTTCTATACAGCGATTTCGTTCAATCCTGTAGAAGTATCGAACAACTTAAAGAACAACGGCGGATTTATTCCTGGTATCAGACCGGGCAGACCGACAACCGAATATATTGCAAAGGTTATGTCAAGAATTACATTCGTAGGAGCTATCTTCCTTGTAATTATTGCGGTTATGCCTACAATAATCAGCCAGTTCACAGCTATTGACTTTAATTTCGGCGGCACATCACTTCTTATCGCAGTCGGTGTAGCTCTCGATACGGTTAAGCAGCTTGAAAACCAGATGCTCATGAGAAACTACGAAGGTTTCTTAAAGTAGTAAGGAGATGAAGGTATGAATTTAATTTTACTTGGCCCTCCGGGTGCGGGAAAAGGCACTCAGGCAGTGAGAATAGTAGAAAAGTACAATATCCCGCATATCTCAACAGGGGATATATTCAGAGAAAACATCAAGAAAGGCACTGAGCTCGGAAAGAAAGCCCAGGAATACATGAACAAGGGTGAGCTCGTTCCGGATGATCTGGTTGTAGAAATTGCTTGCAGCAGGCTTCTTGAGGATGACTGCAAAGAAGGATTCCTTCTCGACGGTTTCCCAAGAACTGTTTATCAGGCAGAAAAGCTTGATGAATTCCTCGCAAAGAACGGCAGAAAGGTCGAGCATGTACTCGATATCGCTGTAGAAAAGGAAGAACTCATCACAAGACTTATCGGAAGACGTGTATGCAGAAATTGCGGAGCAAGCTATCATGTTGTAAATATGCCTCCTAAGACAGAAGGTGTATGTGATACTTGCGACGGCGAACTCTATCAGAGAGCCGACGATACAAAGGAAACTGTAGAAAACAGAATCGAAGTTTATGAAGCACAGACTAAGCCTCTCGTAGACTACTACGAAGCAGCAGGTGTAATCGCTCATATCGACGGAGCTACAGGCCTTGATAATGTATTTGCTGACATTGTAAATGTACTCGGGTAATTAAGATGATCATCATAAAATCACAGGAAGAAATAGAATTAATGCGTGAGTCCGGAAAAGTGACGGGATTCATAT
>CAYRZK010000046.1:2806-6773 GCA_964428785.1 uncultured Oscillospiraceae bacterium
AGAGCTTGAAAACTTTATCAAACCCGGTATGTCCACTTGGGATGTCGATAAGTTTGTTGAAGATATCATTCTTAAGAATAATATGATTCCTGCATTTAAAGGATACGGCGGTTTCCCGGCGGCTGCCTGTGTATCTGTAAACGATGAAGTGGTGCATGGCATTCCTTCAAAGAGCAGAATACTCAGAGAGGGAGACATTGTCAGTGTTGATACGGGCTGTATATTCAAAGGATATTACAGCGATGCGGCAAGAACCTACGGCGTAGGTGAAATCAGTGCAGAAGCCAAGCACCTTATACAAGCTACTCGTGACAGCTTTTTTGCAGGTCTTGAATGTTGCAAAGTGGGATACAGACTTTCGGATGTATCCCATGCAATACAGCTTGTAGCCGAGCGAGAGGGTTTCGGTGTAATCAGGGATTATGTAGGACATGGAATCGGCAGCGATATGCATGAGGATCCGCAGATCCCGAATTACGGAAGACTGGGAAGAGGGCCGAGACTTGCAGCAGGTATGGTGTTTGCAATCGAACCAATGATTACACAGGGCAGTTACGAAGTGGATGTACTTCTCGATGACTGGACTGTAGTAACTGTGGACGGAAAACTTGCGGCGCATTATGAAAACACTGTTGTTATTACTGATGGTGAGCCTGAGCTCATGACGCTGTTTGAATAAGAAGGAGATGTATTTATGGCGAAAAAAGACGTCATCGAGGTATTCGGAACTGTTGTAGATGCACAGCCAAACGCAATGTTCAAGGTAAAGCTTGAAAACGGATACGAAGTACTCGCCCACATTTCAGGAAAAATCAGAATGAACTTCATAAGAATTCTGCCGGGAGACAGAGTAAAGGTAGAGCTTTCTCCTTACGATTTGACACGCGGAAGAATCACATGGAGAGATAAGTAGAGGAGGTCAAGACCGATGAAAGTTAGAGCATCAGTAAAGCCTATCTGCGAAAAGTGCAAGATTATCAAGAGAAACGGTAAAGTTATGGTAATCTGCGAAAATCCAAAGCACAAGCAGAAGCAGGGCTGATAAATCAATTAGAAGCAATTTAGTAATTATATAATTAAGAATTGGAAGAACCCGTCTATATTGCGCCTCGTTGTGCGACGGAAGATGGGAGAAGGAGGGACGTATGGCTAGAATAGCCGGTGTAGACTTACCAAGAGAAAAAAGAGTAGAAATAGGTCTTACTTATATCTACGGTATTGGCAGAAAAACTGCTAATGACATTCTCGAAAAGGCACAGGTAAATCCTGATATCAGAGTTAAGGATTTATCGGAAGATGAAGCTGGTAGAATCAGAAAGATCATCGACCAGGAATATGTTGTAGAAGGAGATCTCAGAAGAGAAGTATCACTCAACATTAAGAGACTCATGGAAATCGGATGCTACAGAGGAATCAGACACAGAAGAAATCTCCCAGTTAGAGGTCAGAAGACTAAGACTAATGCGAGAACTCGTAAGGGTCCGAAGAAGACTGTTGGCAGAAAGAAGAAAGCTGGAAAGTAAGGAGGTAGGATGAAATGGCTAAAGCTGTAAAAAAGACAGTTAGAAAAAAGAGAAGAGAACGCAAGAACATCGAAAAAGGCCAGGCTCATATTCAGTCATCCTTTAACAATACTCTTGTTACTCTCACAGATTTAAACGGAAACGCACTTTCATGGTCAAGTGCCGGTTCACTTGGTTTTAAGGGATCAAGAAAGTCTACTCCATTTGCTGCACAGATGGCAGCAGAAGAAGCTGCAAAGGGTGCTATGGAACACGGACTTAAGACAGTAGAAGTATATGTAAAGGGTCCGGGATCCGGAAGAGAAGCTGCGATCAGAGCACTTCAGGCAGCAGGTCTTGAAATCACAATGATTAAGGATATCACACCTATTCCACATAACGGATGCAGACCACCAAAGAGAAGAAGAGTCTAATAGAAAGGAGGAGTAATTTAAATGTCAAGATATACAGATGCTAATTGCAGACTTTGCAGAAGAGAAGGACAGAAATTGTTCTTAAAGGGTGAAAGATGTTACAGCCCTAAGTGTTCATTAGAGAAGAGAAATTACGCTCCGGGACAGCATGGTCAGAACAGAAAGAAGATCTCAGACTATGGTACTCAGCTTAGAGAAAAGCAGAAGACTAAGAGATTCTATGGACTCCAGGAAACTCAGTTCAGAAACTTATTCGATAAGGCTGCAAGAAAGAAGGGTGTTACTGGTGAAAACCTTTTAATCCTTCTTGAAACAAGACTTGATAATGTAGTATTCAGACTTGGATTTGCTTCATCAAGAAAGGAAGCAAGACAGCTCGTAACACACTGCCACTTCACAGTAAACGGTAAGAAGGTAAATATTCCTTCATACGAAGTGAAAGCCGGCGATGTTATCAAGGTAAAAGAAAAGAGCACAAATTCTCCTAAGTTCAAGGAAGTTAAGGAAATGTCAATCACAGTGCCTTCATGGCTTACAGTTGATGTTGAAAAATTAGAAGGTAAAGTTGTTTCACTGCCTACAAGATCGGAAATCGATACACCGGTAGCAGAACACTTAATCGTCGAATTATACTCAAAGTAGTATAGCACATAACATATTTTATGAGCTGTATCTTGGGGTAATAAGGAGGTTTTTTTAATGATCGAAATCGAAAAACCAACAATCGAATGTATATATTCGCAGGACGATCCGAATTACGGTAAGTTTATTGTTGAGCCGCTCGAAAGGGGATACGGCACAACACTCGGAAACAGCATGAGAAGAATTCTTCTTTCCTCGCTTCCGGGAGCTGCTGTGACTTCGGTCAAAATCGACGGAATACTTCACGAGTTTTCAACAATTCCGGGAGTTAAAGAAGATGTTACAGAAATTATCTTAAATCTTAAGAAGCTCGCTGTAAGATTAAACGGAGAAAATACCAAGAGAGTCATCATAAATGCTGTAGGCCCTAAAGAAGTAACGGCGGCAGATATTATCGGGGATGCCGATATGGAAATATTCAACCCGGATCTGCACATCGCTACGCTTGAGGAAAACGCTGCGCTTGTGATGGAAATCAATCTCGCAAGAGGAAGAGGCTATGTTCTTGCCGAAAACAACAAGACAGAAAGTACTCCAATTGCGGTTATTCCGGTAGACTCAATTTTCACACCTGTAAGAAAGGTAAACTTCACTGTAGAAAATACAAGAGTAGGTCAGGTTACTGACTATGATAAGCTTATTCTCGAAATCTGGACTGATGGTTCGATAAGACCTGAAGAGGGTATGTCGATCGGGGCAAAGATTATGCAGGAGCATCTTGCACTTTTCATTGACCTTACTGACAGTGCGGAAGAACTTGAAATCATGGTCGAGAAAGAAGAGGATCAGAAAGAAAAGGCTCTTGAGATGACGATTGAAGAGCTTGAACTCTCAGTACGTTCATTTAACTGCTTAAAGAGAGCGGCTATCAATACGGTAGAAGAGCTTACACATCGTTCCGAAGAAGATATGATGAAGGTGAGAAACCTTGGTAAGAAGTCTCTTGATGAAGTAAAACACAAACTTGAAGAGCTTGGTCTTGGGTTAAGACCAAGCGACGAATAAAATCTTTGAAGAAGGGAGAATACTAGTCATGAAGGGTTACAGAAAGTTAGGCAGACCTTCAGCTCACAGAAAGTCAATGATGAGAAACCTCGTTACTGACCTTTTCAGAGAAGGAAGAATCCAGACAACTGAAATGAGAGCTAAGGAAACAAGAAGCAAGGCTGAAAAGTTAATTACCCTTGCAAAGCGTGGTGATCTTCACGCAAGAAGACAGGTGCTTGCATATGTATATGACGAAGACGTTGTAACAAAGTTATTCGACGAAATCGCACCAAAGTATGCTGACAGAAACGGTGGATATACAAGAATTCTTAAGCTTGGACCTAGAAGAGGGGACAATGCAGAATCAGTATTCCTTGAATTAGTATAGTTAAACAATACGAT
>CAYRZK010000047.1:0-6764 GCA_964428785.1 uncultured Oscillospiraceae bacterium
AGGCTACCATGGTCGCACGAGTGGTTGACGGCAAATTCGTCAAGCAGGGCGAACAGATTGTTGTGGGTGGCAACGACATGTATGTATCGCTTTGCCGCAAGCACTATAACGACGGGCGTATCGGTCCCGACCAAGACTAACTGCCGCAACGGTATCAGTATTCCCCAACTTTTCAATCAATATCTGCTACATACAAAGCACCCCTTTCCCAAGATGATATACATTCGGAGTTCCGGATATAATCATCCAAAGAAAGGGGCTTTTAATTCATATCGTATATCAGCGATAAACGCTCGCCGAATATTTATTTGATGATTTCAGCTACTGCGTTTGCTCCGCAGCCTGCTGCGTTTCCTTCGTCAGTGTCGAGATGACATTCAGCTTCATACTTGTTGCCTGCTCTGATGAGAACATTGTGGAATGTTACTCCTCTTTCGCCCTCAAGCTTGATTGAAACCCACTGCTTATCAACAACTCCTGCTTCCTCTGCCTGTGCGCTTGAAAGATGGATGTGGCGGAGTGCAACTATAACACCATTTTCGAGTTCGATTTCACCACAAGGGCCTACGAGCTTGCAGCCCGGTGTTCCATCGAGATCTCCGGATTCTCTTACCGGAGCCTTGATACCTATCGATCTGCAATCTGTCATCGAAAGCTCTACCTGAGTTTCAGGTCTTTCAGGACCGAGGACTCTTATTCCATTTAATGTTCCCTTAGGGCCTACAACATCAACCTTTTCTTCGCAAGCGAACTGTCCCGGCTGTACGAGATCCTTAGTCTTTACAAGCTCGTGACCTTCACCGAAAAGAACGGCAACATGCTCCTTTGAAAGGTGAAGATGCTTATTTGATAAACCTACCTGTACTTTGTAACCCATTTTAATTCTCCTTTTTATGTAACTTAAAAATTAGTAACTGTAACAATAAAGCCTTAATCCTGCTTTAAAAACGATATATACGGAAGCTGGCGATATTTTTGATCAAAATCAAGCCCGTACCCTACAATAAATGCATCAGGAACGGTGAAACCGACATAATCAGCCTCAAGCTCTACCTTTCTTCCCGTCGGCTTGTCAAGAAGCGTACATATTCTTACTTCCTTGGCATTTCTTCCGGCAAGATATCCCTTAAGATAGTTAAGAGTTATTCCCGAATCAACAATATCCTCGATAATAAGCACATTTTTACCGTCAACAACAAAATCGAGATCCTTTACTATTCTTACCTGACCGCTTGTCGTAGTGCCGGAGCCGTAGCTCGATACCATCATAAAGTCCATTATGAGATTTTCATTATCTATGCACTTGATAATATCCGCCATCCACGGAAGTGCACCTTTAAGTATACCTACCGCAATCAGATCTTCTCCTTTGAATTCTTCGGTAATCTGCTCGCCTATTTCTTTGGCACGAGCTCGGATCTGTTCTTCGGTTATCATTATTTCGCCTACAGCTTTAATTTTGCTCATCGTCGTCATCCTTTCCTTCATTGTCCACTTCATATTCTACACCCTCAACGATGTTCTTTCCACTAAATTTTTTAGAAAGATCGACGGGTTTTTCTCCATACCAATAAGTATCAAGCGTATCTGCCAACAAATACAATATTCCGCCTGCAATAAAAAAGTCATCAAGCCACGCAATCGGAAAAAATGCAAACGGTATAAGATCTATCGGAGACACAACATATATTATTCCGGCAACAATCAATACCTTTTTCCAAAAAGGCACTTTCTTGTCCTTCATCATGAATCTGACAGCCTGCAAGCGCTTTAACAACACTCGAAATCCTAAAGTATTCATACCGATCACCCTTATAATACCGTACAGCGCTGACGCTATTCGGCTTCATCCGCCGCTTCGAGCAGCAGCTCTATAATCTCCAGCAGATCATCGCAGCCCGTCTTTTTCAATGCCGATACCGGGATAACAATATCATCCTTTGAAAGCTTTAGTGTCTGCCTTATTGTCTTGATGCACTTCGGCATTTCGTTTCTCGATACCTTGTCCGCTTTTGTTGCAACAACTATTCCGTCAAGACCGTAATGGCGCAGATATTCATACATCTGAATATCCTGTGTGGACGGTGCATGTCTTATATCTACAAGCTGAAGCACTTTTAAAAGGCAGTCCCTCTCTTGAAGATATTTTTCCATCATCTCGCCCCAGCCCTCTGACATTGATTTGGAAACCTTGGCATAGCCGTATCCCGGCAAGTCAACTATTCTAAAACTGTCATTTATTCTATAGAAATTTATCGTCCTGGTTTTTCCCGGAGCCCCGGAAACCCTAGCAAGGCTCTTTCTCCCGGTAAGGAGATTGAGCAGCGACGATTTTCCGACATTGGAACGCCCCGCAAATGCGATTTCATGCATAGTTTCCGGAGGATACTGTGATTTTTTCACAGCTACAGCTTCTATTTCCGATTTTTTAATTATCATTTCTTTACCATAACTTCCTTAAGCGCATCATCTACGCTGTCAAGCAATACAAACTCCATCTTTTTTCTTACTTTTTCCGGAATATCATCGATATCACGCTCGTTATCTCTCGGCAGAAGTACCTTACTGATGCCTGCTCTGTGAGCCGCAAGCACCTTTTCTCTGATGCCGCCTACAGGGAGTACCTTACCTCTCAGGGTGATTTCACCCGTCATTGCTATATCCTTTCTTACAGGAATATTCGTAAGCGTCGATATGATAGCCGTACACATAGTCACACCTGCCGATGGACCGTCCTTCGGAATAGCACCCTCGGGGATATGAATGTGAAGATCCTTTGTCTTATAAAAATCTTCGTCTATTCCATGCTCCTTGGCTACTGAACGAATATACGAAATGCCCGCTTTCGCAGATTCCTGCATTACTTCTCCGAGCTGCCCCGTAAGCACCAGCTTACCGCTGCCCGGCACCGCTGTTGTTTCTATAAACAGCGTATCGCCTCCAACAATAGTCCATGCAAGCCCTGTCGTAACTCCGACTTCTTCCTGTCCCTCTATAATATCATATCTGTAACGCTTCTTACCGAGATATCCCTCAAGATTTTTCGGTGTTATTCTATATGCTTCTTTACCGGATGTTACAATCTTCAAAGTAACCTTTCGGCAGATATTGGCTATTTCTCTTTCGAGATTACGCACTCCGGATTCTCTCGTATAATAATTGATGAGATCTCTTATCGCATTTTCCGAGAATGTAATGTTTTCGGCTGTAAGCCCGTGAGTTTCGCACTGCTTAGGTATAAGATGTCTCTTTGCTATTTCTACCTTATCCTCCTCCGTATAGCCCTCTACACGAATGATTTCCATTCTGTCCAGGAGCGGGCGTGGGATAGTATCTGTCGTATTCGCTGTCGTTATGAACATTACCTTGGACAGATCGAACGGTACTTCAAGATAATGATCTACAAAATCCTTGTTCTGCTCCGGATCGAGTACCTCCAAAAGTGCAGATGCCGGATCTCCCTTAAAGTCAGCGCCTATCTTATCCACCTCATCAAACAGGAATACCGGATTGTTTGTACCCGCTTCCTTAATAGATGACATGATGCGTCCCGGAATAGCTCCGATATATGTTCTCCTGTGTCCTCTTATCTCCGCTTCATCTCTTACACCGCCGAGCGACATTCTGACAAACTCACGCCCTGTGGCTGTTGCTATTGATTTGGCTACCGATGTTTTTCCTACTCCCGGAGGGCCGACAAGACAAAGGATAGGTCCTTTAATCTCGCCTCGTCTTTCAACGACGGCAAGATATTCGAGTATTCTTTCTTTCACCTTTTCAAGACCGTAATGGTCTTCATTAAGAAGCTTCTGTGCTTTATTAAGATCAATCTTTCCCTTAGTCGATTTGTTCCACGGGAGCTCAAGAATGGTTTCGATATATGAGCGTGATACATTGCTTTCGGCTGACATAGGTTGAAGCTTTTGAAATCTGTCTATTTCCTTTGCAATCTTTTTCTCAGTCTTTGCGGACATTTTGAGCTTCTTAAGCTTCGCTTTCCAGCTCTCTGCTTCGTCCGTAACATCCTCTTCCACACCGAGCTCTTCCTGAATGGCTTTCATCTGCTCTCTCAGATAATATTCTTTTTGATTTTTGTTCATCTGCGACTTCACCTTGCGGTTGATGTCAGCCTCGATTTCTTTAATCTCTACTTCACGATTAAGCAGCTCATGAAGCATCTTAATCCTTTCTATAGGATTAAGCTCATCAAGAAGCATCTGCTTGTCTTCGATTTTAACTCTGAGATGTGCCGCTATTGCATCCGCAAGTCTACCGGGCTGTTCTATGCCGGCTACGGATGCATACACTTCTCCGGCATTTTCTCTATCCGAAACATATGCTTCAAACGCTTCAAGCACCGTCCTCTTTATAGCTTCCACCTCAGGCACCGGCTCGACTTCCGTTTCTTCAAGCTTTACTACCGTGCATTTAAAATACGGCACCTCAAAAAGCATACTTTCGATTTTACCTCTTTCGAGCCCCTCAACAAGCACTCTTATCGAATCTCCGGGCAGCTTAAGCATCTGCTTGATTTTAGCCACCGTACCTATTTCATAAAAGTCTCCCACCGTCGGCAGATCCGTATTTTCATCCTTTTGGCTTACAAGAAACACCTGATTATTCGTAATCATAGCCCTTTCGAGAGCCTTTATAGATTTTTCTCTTCCTATATCGAAATGAAGCACCATATTTGGAAATACCGAAAGTCCTCTGAGCGGTATCATCGGCATCTCCGGAAGCCCTGCTTCTTCCGTCACATCAGCTGCTTCGTTTTCCTTTGTTATTTCTTCCGTTTCCGGAATATCATTTTTAAATTTATTTTCTTCTGTCATATGTCTCCTCCTTGCTGTTTCCCCTTCTAAAAAAGGGCAGGACGATTCACGCCATACCCTTTTCTGTTTTTGAATTCCGCTTTATACAGTCTCCGGATCGTTTCCTTCATTCCCGCCGTTTTCGGCTAAAACGAGAACAGGCTTTGATATTTTATCAATGGTATCTTTTGTAATGATACATTTTTCAATATCTTTTCTTGACGGTATCTCATACATAATATCCGTCATAACATCTTCGAGTATACTGCGAAGTCCTCTTGCGCCGGTCTTTCTTTCAAGCGCTTTTTCGGCAACACGACCGATAGCCTCATCTTCTATTTCAAGCTCCACGCCATCCATTTCAAACAGCTTCTTGTACTGCTTGATCAGGGCATTTTTAGGCTCTGTTATAATCTTTACCAAAGCCTCCTTTGAAAGCTCTTCAAGCGATACTATCACAGGCAGTCTGCCTATAAATTCGGGAATAAGCCCGTATTTGAGGAGATCCTCCGGCTGAAGCCTGCTCATAATATTCTTTTCATCCTGCTTATTAAGCTTAACATCGGAATTAAAGCCTATTGTCTTTTCTCCGATTCTTTTCTGTATTACCTTGTCAAGCCCTGCGAATGCTCCGCCGCATATGAAAAGCACATTGGTGGTATCAAAAGGTATAAATTCCTGATGCGGATGCTTACGACCACCCTGCGGTGGCACATTGGCAACAGTTCCCTCAAGAATTTTAAGAAGTGCCTGCTGAACACCCTCGCCGCTCACATCACGTGTAATCGACGGGTTATCGGATTTTCTTGCAATCTTGTCAATTTCGTCCACATAAACGATGCCTCGCTGCGCTCTTTCGATATCCCAATCGGCTGCCTGTATAAGCTTGAGCAGAATATTTTCAACATCCTCTCCGACATATCCGGCTTCAGTAAGCGCCGTCGCATCTGCAATCGCAAAAGGCACATTAAGTATCTTCGCAAGCGTCTGTGCGAGAAGCGTTTTGCCCGAACCTGTAGGCCCTATCATAACGATATTGCTTTTTTGAATTTCAACATCGTCATTCATATTACTCTGCTGCTTTATTCTTTTATAATGATTGTAAACCGCAACGGCAAGCGCTTTTTTCGCCTGTTCCTGTTCTATTACATAATCGGAAAGCATTGCCGAAATCTCCTGCGGAGTCGGAAGCTTCGAGCCGTCGGTTCTTCTTGAAGCAGCTTTTCTTTGCTCTGCATAATATTCTGTGATAATATCATGACAAATCTCGATACATTCATCACAGATATATACATTATTGGCTGAAATAAGCCTGCGTACATCGTCCTGAGATTTGCCGCAGAACGAACACTTCAGCTGCTTTGTTTCATCATCATACTTGCCTGTCATTAAAATAATCCCCCAATATTATCTTTTCTCAATAACCTTGTCCACAAGTCCATAAGCCATTGCTTCGGCTGCACTCATGAAATTATCTCTCTCTGTATCTTTTTCGACCTGTTCAAGCGGCTTTCCGCTGTTTTCAGCAAGGATTACATTGAGCTTTTCTCTCGTCTTAATAATCCAGTCGGCATGAATCTTAATATCCGATGCCTGACCTTTCACTCCGCCGAGCGGCTGATGAATCATAACCTCCGCATTCGGCAGTGCATATCTCTTACCCTTTGCTCCCGATGAAAGCAGGAAAGCTCCCATGCTTGCCGCAAGGCCGACGCATATCGTTGATACATCACATTTGATATACTGCATAGTATCATAAATAGCCATGCCGGCAGTCACACTGCCTCCCGGACTGTTTATATAAAGCATGATATCTTTTTCGGAATCCTCTGCTTCAAGAAACAGCAGCTGCGCCACTATAGAGCTTGCCACCTCATCATTCACTTCTCCCGAAAGAAGAATGATCCTGTCCTTTAAAAGCCTCGAAAATATATCATATGAGCGTTCACCTCT